>NZ_BAOX01000055.1:0-22461 GCF_000813105.1 Rhodococcus sp. BS-15
GCACCGCCCGGGCAGCATCGCCGCACAGGCCAATGCACGCGGCCCGCCGCCCGACCAGCCGATCGTGAGAAACTTGCCGATACCGAAGTGGTCCAACACCGTTGCGGTGTCGGCGGCGTCGTCGGCGACCTGGGCGGTGGTCGCACCGTCCGGGCGCGGCGAGGACGCTCCGTATCCCGGCCGCGAGTAGGAGATGACCCTCAATCCCTGCGCCGCAGCGGCGCGTTCGAGGGTCGGGAAGGGAACCGCGCCCTGCGGGGTGCCGTGGTGATAGACGAGAGGAAAGGCGTCCACGGGGCCGGTATCGAGCACTTCGAGGTTACGGCCGTCGCCGGTCGGGACCAGGACGGTCATCGGCGTTTCCCCGGGCTCATACAGCCCGCCGTCCGGCTTCGATGTCGTCGGCTCGACGATCGAGAACCGTGGTGCCCGAGATCCCGTCGAGCACGTTCTGCGCATCGTCGAGCGCACCGATGGATGCCAAGTGCCCGGTCGCCCAGGCGAAGGTGCTGCAGGCCTGCACTTTCGGGCACATCGACCCGGCCGCGAAGGCTGCGGGGTCGAGTTCGTCGACATAGACGTCACCCAGCGGCTCGGCCTGCGCGGTTCCGAAGTGATCGACGACAGCCGCACGTCGGTGAGAATCAGCAGACGATCGGCACCGCAATCGAGGGCGATCAGCGTCGCGGTCAGGTCCTTGTCGATGACCGCATCGACCCCGCGGAGCTGTCCACTCGCTGCCTCGACGACAGGGGCACCGCCTCCGCCGCCACCGATCACGACGGACCCGGCCTGGACCAAGCGCGTGATCGATTCCTGCTCGATCACGCGAATCGGGCTGGGCGACGGTACTGTTCGACGCCACCCTGTGGCGTCGGGTGCGATGGACCAACCGTGCTCGTCCACCGCGGCGCGGGCCTCGGACTCGGTGTAGACGGCCCCGACGAACGTGGTCGGATCGGAGAACGCAACATCGTCCGGATCCACGAGTACCTGCGTGGTCAGGTTGACGATGGGTTTCACGATGCCCGCGTTGCGCAAGGCCTGCGAGAGCCAGTAACCGATCATGCCCTGGCTCTGAGCACCGACTGCATCCAGCGGGTAGGGCCGCACCAATGCCGCGTGCACGCTGCTCTCCCGGGCGAGTCGACCCATCTGAGGTCCGTTACCGAGACAGATGACGACCTCGTGTTCGCGAACGATGGGAGCGAGAGCGATTGCCGCAGAACGGACATGCGTAAGTTGTTCGGCGGAGCCGGAGCACTCGTCGCTGTGCAGCAACGCGTTTGCACCGACAGCAATGACGATGCGCATGTCAGCTACTCACTGCCGTAACGAGAACTACGCGAGTGATGTGCTTCAGGTCCATGGTCAACAGGTCTCCTCGTAGCCGGGTGCGGCAGACCGTCGGAACTGCGCACGCCACCAGCGTGCGTGTTGTGACTGCCTCCGGGCCACGGTCGGATGCCCCCGCACCGCTGCCGAAGGTCCTTTTCTACGAACTCGAGTGGAGCGCGTTCGGAGTCCACGCCGCGGACCCGACATGTCGATCACCTTCGGCCGTCCCTGTGGGTCGTAAGTCCCTACTCGGCGGCGGACCCGCAGCGCAGAGTGATCATCGAGCAGTCTCCCTCCACGACAAGGACCACCCGGCATGATTCTCGTTCCTTCACTCGACAGTGCCGGACCCAACACGTTGGAAGAACTGTTCGCCGCGCGATATGCGCGCGGCGACTTGGATCGAGTGCAGTACCTGACACAGATGGATGGCCTTGCACTGCGATTCAACCGAACCCGAACCACCACTGACAGGACGTCCACATGCGAATCCTGATCGCAACAGCAAGCCGCCACGGTGCCACCCGAGAAATCGGGCGGTGGCTGGGCTCGAACCTCTCGCACGAACTGTCCAGCGTCGACGGCGCGACGACGGTCGATGTTCGTGATGCCTCCGACGTCGACAGCATTGTCGAGTACGACGCCGCGATCATCGGCAGCGGCGTCTACATGGGCCGATGGCTCCGAGACGCACGCTCACTGATCACCAGGGAACAGGCCGAACTGGAGACCATGCCGGTGTGGCTGTTCTCGAGCGGTCCGGTGGACAGCAGTACCCCGGCCGAAACTCAGCCGAAGGAGACGAAAGCCGCCTGGGCGATCGAGCATCGCGTGTTCGGAGGAAAACTGGACCACTCGAAGTTGTCACGCTTCGAGCGTGCGGTCGTTCGGCTGATCAAGGCTGCGGACGGCGACAGCAGATCACCCGCAGATGTTGCCCGATGGGCCGAAGACATCAACGGCATCCTCACCGAACGACTGGTGCCCTCACCCGAGAAAGGCCGATCTTCATGACCGCTACCGAGCCGACCGGCCGCCCGATTGTGGTGGGGGTCGATGGATCACCTTCCTCGATCCTTGCCCTGCAACGTGCGCAGCATTTGGCCGCTGCCTTGTCGACCACGCTGGAAGCAATCCATGTCTGGCAATACCAGCCGTACATGGACACCGGCTATGTCATCGAGGTCGAGCCCGCGAAGAACGCTGAGACAATTCTCGCCGAGGCTACGGCTGCTGCATTCGGCCCCGATCTCCCCGCAGGTCTGAAACAGCTGGCGAGGCAGGGTTCTGCGGCGAAGGTTCTACTCGAAGCCAGCCACGACGCCGAGATTCTCGTTGTCGGAAGCCGCGGTCACGGCGGCTTCGTCGGACTGCTTCTCGGTTCTGTCAGCTCGCAGTGCGCCGAACATGCCCACTGCCCGGTGCTCGTGGTTCATTCGAGGGATCATCACTAGCGGGGCCGCCGTGCCCACACCGTCGCACATCGCGACGGTGGCCGTGGCATCGGCGCTGATCAGGGTTCGGGAACTCGACAGGTCGATCGACTTCTACTGCTCTGTGTTCGAGTTCACTGTCTCCATTCGAGAAGCGGACGCTGCACTGTTGTTGGCTCGGAACGGCTTTCAAATCTATTTGCACGCGGACCCACTGTCGGTGCCACGAGCGGTGACAGCTCTGGGAGTCAGCGAAATCATGTGGTCTGCCCAACGCGCCGAGTCACTCAACGAGATCGGGACTCGGCTGCGCACGCACTACCCGGCCACGTACATTCACACATCCGACGGGGTCAGCTATGTCGATGGCTGCGACCCGGACGGGAACAGAGTTCTCGTGGCGTACCCCAGCCACTGCAGTTGCCGCGCAGCGTCATCGAGCATCGATTCCGCTGAGTGCCCACCCCCGAACGGTCCGGTCAGGATCCCTGCGGAGGAAACCATCCTCGCGCGTCCCGCAGGGTCCGCCGGGCCACTTCGCTGTCGGCGTTCCTGATTGGGCGGCCAATCGGTGCAGTTCTGCACGGCCTTCGGCCGCGCTGCGCCCACCCGCGATGAGCACGCCGATCGCCTGATTCACTTCGCTCACGGCCGCGAGAGCGTGGGCGGATCTGCCTTCGTCTGCGCTGCGCAGGTACCGATCGAGAACTGCGGAGTCGCCGCCGAGCCCGAGCGAGTAGCTCACGTCGGCGGCGAAATCCACGAGAGCGCCTGCCGTGCCGGACAGAATGAGCAGATACTTCTCGGTACCGGTGCTCCACGGGTCGGAGAGAGTGAGTTCGAGCGACGAGGCCGGCTCGTGGTCGGCACTGTTTCCCGTCGATGCCGACACCTCGAAGTACTCACCGTCGACGACCACTGTGAGGGTTATCGAGACCACGGCCGATACGGCCGCGTCGATATCCGCGGACAGTCGGTCCACCAGTCTGCGAGGTCGACGGTGGAGCTGTCGAGTGCTGTGGTCAATCGCGCCAGATCGGCGAGCAGACGAGGCTGCAGTTTCATCGAGAATCCCGTGCGGCCCGACCGCCTGTTCGATTCTTCCGTAAATCCTGCCACGATGGATCTCCATCGCCCGGTGCAGGTGCGAGGCCAAAGTCGGAGTCCATGCCTCGAATGCACCCGCGTGTACGACGCTACGCGCTTTGGTCCGGTCTATGTGCGTCGGCGACGCGCGCGTGCCACCTTCATCGCCTCGGCGACCATGGATTGTGCCACTACAGCGATTTTCTTGTGCTCGGTCTGACTGATGTCCCGAAGCTTGTCGTACCCCTCGGCGTCACTGCATCCGGTTCTACTGATCAGTATGCCGATGGCCTGGTCGATCACCGCTCTACTGCCCAATGCCTTTTCGAGCTGCTGGGTCAGCTGCACCGCGCTGTCCAGCGCACGGGCATTCTGCGCCGAGATTGCCGCGGGTACCGAGAAGAGCTCACCCAGCTCGGCCGCACGATCGTCGAAGGCATCCGGTTTGTGCGCATAGACGTTCATTGCGCCGAGGACCACCGACTTGGTGATCAACGGCAGCGACAACACGCTGTGCACACCCAACTCACCCACTCGCGGCCCGAACTCGGGCCACTGCGGATCGGCGTCGAGTGAACCCGACCGCACGGTGATCCCCTCTTTCGCCGCGGTGATGCACGGGCCCTGGCCCAGTCCGTACTGGATGTCGTCGACGACACGAACGAAGTCTTCGCTGGCCACGATGGTGGCGGGCAGACCGGGATGCAGCAGCGTCAACCCGGCTCCATCGGCTCCCGGTATGGCACGCACCGCGAACTCTGCGACGTGCGACAAGGTTTCCGTTAGCGACATCGTGCTCATCGCCAACCGGCCGAGCCCGGCCAAGGCTGCGGCGAAGTCGTCGTCGAACTCGTCGGTCACAGCTTGCTCGGAGCCGGTGTGACCTGGGACGGAGTTCGCCCGATCCGGATCACCGGGGTGCCCTGCATTCATCGCTGCTCGATTCGTTGTGAGCACACGCGCTGATCGAGCACGTGCCTGCTCACTGGGAACCCTACGGCGTATGGAACTGCGCGGGAACATCCACCGGTGATCCGACCTGGCCCGACGCTCAGGCGGGAGCGTCGATGGGGACGGTGTTGATCAGTTTCTTGTTGACGAATTCCTCTATGCCCGACGAGGACAGCTCGTGACCGTAACCGGACTTCTTGACGCCGCCGAACGGAAGGTCTGCCCGCGTCCAGGTCGGGTGATTGACGAAGACCATGCCTGTGTCGATCTTCTGAGCGAGGGCCTGGCCGCGTTCGATATCGGCGGTGAAGATGGAACCGCCGAGCCCGTAGCTCGAGTCGTTGGCTATCCGCACGGCGTCCTCGGCGTCGTCGGCTCGGAAGATCAGCGCGACGGGGCCGAAGAACTCCATGTCGTACGCCGGGTTGTCCGAGGACACCTGGGTGATCACCGTGGGCTGAATGAAGGCACCGGTCGAGGGCACGGGAGCGCCCACCTCGGTGACGATGGCACCGTGCTCCCGGGCGATCTTCGCCTGCGCACGCAGGTTGTCGGCAGCGCTCTGCGACGACATCGGCGGCAGAGTCGTCGTCACCAGTAGGGGATCTCCAGCATTCAGGCCGGCCATCGCGTCGATGAATTTCGCGGTGAACTCGTCGGCCACACTCTCCTCGACGATGATGCGCTTGGACGCCACGCAGCACTGTCCGCCGTTGTTCATCCGTCCCCACAGTGCCCACTGCACGGTCTTGTCCATGTCGGCGTCGGCCAGGACGATCAAGGCATCGGTGCCGCCGAGCTCCATCGTCGATTTCTTCAGGTTCTTGCCGGCCCGCGCCGCGACGATCGCACCGGCCTGTTCGCTTCCGGTCAGCGCGACGCCGCGCACGCGGGGATCGTCGATCAACGACGAGAGCTGTTCCTTCGTCGCATAGACGTTGGAGTACAAACCTTTCGGCGCACCGGCGTCGAGGAAGAGCTTCTCGAACGCGGCAGCCGACTGGGGAACGATGGAGGCATGTTTGACGATGACGACGTTGCCCGCCATCAGGTTCGGTCCGGCGACGCGGGCCAGCTGGTAGTAGGGAAAATTCCATGGCTGGATGCCGAGCAGGATTCCCAGCGGCTCGCTGTGCACCACTGCGGTGCCGGTCTCGCCCGGTGCCGACGGCAGAGTGCGAGGAGCGAGGAAGGCCTCGGCGTTGTCGGCGTAGTACTCGAGAATGGACGCGGACAGCTCGACTTCACCGAGGCTCTCGGAGAACAGCTTTCCCATTTCCAGGGTGAGCAGGTGAGCGTACTCGCGGGCATTGTCCCGGAGCAGCACGGCTGCTCGCCTCATGATGTGCGTCCGTTCGGCGAAGGGGACGTTCTTCCACGAGTCGAATGTCGATTGAGCCTGGACCACCACGTTGTCCAGTTCGTGGTCGGTGATGTCACGGAACGTGGCCACGGTCCGGTTGGTGAAGGGGTTGGTCGATGCGTAGGACATGTCGGCTCCTGCCGTGAAGTTCCCCGTCAGGCGACGAG
Source organism: Rhodococcus sp. BS-15 (assembly GCF_000813105.1). Classification (NCBI taxonomy): domain Bacteria; kingdom Bacillati; phylum Actinomycetota; class Actinomycetes; order Mycobacteriales; family Nocardiaceae; genus Rhodococcus; species Rhodococcus sp. BS-15. The sequence continues at coordinate 6,339 of NZ_BAOX01000055.1, forward strand.
GGTTTTGATTGCTGAGAGAAGTTGCAGCAGAGACTGTTCGGCATCGCCGAACAGCATGGTGGTCTGTGGTTGGAGGTAGAGCTCGTTGTCGATTCCTGCGTATCCGTGGCCCATCGACCTCTTCAGAACGACGACACTCTTCGCCTTGTCGACGTCGAGAATCGGCATTCCCGAGATCGCGTTACCCGGCCGACGGGCGGCGGGGTTGGTGACATCGTTCGCACCGACCACGAGTGCGACGTCCGCAAGAGGAAAGCCGGGATTGCTCGCGTCCATGTCGTCGAGCAGGTCGTAGGGCACGTTGGCTTCGGCGAGCAGCACGTTCATCTGGCCCGGCATACGGCCGGCCACCGGATGGATCGCATAACTGACGTCGATGCCTCGCTCCACGAGAAGTGCACCGAGGTCGGCACATTCGCGTTGAGCGCGGGCCGCAGCGAGCCCGTATCCGGGGACGATGATCACCTTGTGCGCGTAGGCGAGTTGGATGGCGACATCGTCGGCGGTGGTTTCGCGCACCGCAGCCCCCGCACCACCGGCTACGTCGACGACGCCTGCCGCTGCTGTCCCGAACCCACCGACGACTATCGAGATGATCGATCGGTTCATGGCGGCACCCATCAGGATGCTGAGGATCGTTCCTGCGGAACCGACCAATGCTCCGGCGATGATCATGATCGGGCTGCTCAAGGCGAATCCGGCCATGGCCACAGCAATTCCTGTGCAGGCGTTGAGCAAGGAGATCACCACCGGCATGTCTGCTCCACCGATCGGCAGCACCACGAGAATGCCGACGGCAAGCGCCGACGCCAGCAGAACCAGTAGTGGCGCAACTCCATCCGGCACAGCGATCGACCAGACCACTGCCGTCAGAGCGATCAGAACGGCCACCGACTCCCACAGCCGGTGAGCTGGCAGACGGATCGGGTTGCCGGAGACGAACCCCTGCAGCTTTCCTGCCGCGATCAGCGAGCCCGTCACCGTCATGGAGCCGATCAGCACTCCCACCGCAGTGGTCACTGCCGTCCCGACCGCTGTACTCGGGCCTGCGCGCAGTGCTTCTCCGACAGCGATCAATGCTGCTGCGCCGCCGCCCACCATGTTGAATGCACTGACCAATTGCGGCATCGACGTCATCTGCACTCGTCTGCCTGTCCACAGACCGACGAGTGATCCGGTGGCGACGGCGGCGATGAGTACCACCACCGCCGCAGCTTGCTCGAATCCGTCGAGTGCGGCGCCGACAAAGGCGATGGCCACCGCGCAGCCCATTCCGGCTGCGGAGATGGCGTTGCCTCGCCGTGCCGTTCGTGGGGAGTTCATCAGATGCAGCCCGAGCACGAAGGCCACGGCACAGATCAGATACAGCAGCGACCGCACACCCGAATCGAGGTTCGTCACGAGGCACTCTTTTCGTGGTGGAACATTCCGAGCATGCGATCGGTGACGATGTACCCGCCGACCACATTGATCGAGGCCAACATCGCTGCGGCACCCATCAGCACCAGACCGAGAATGCTGTCGACTCGGCCCGCGACGAGCACGACACCGACGAGCACCACACCGTGAATTGCGTTGGCACCCGACATCAACGGCGTGTGCAGCGTGGCCGGTACCTTGCTGATCACTTCGGCGCCGACCGCGATGGCCAGTACGAAGACCGTGATCGCGTCGATCAGATCGGCGTTCACGAGGCGATCCCGGCTACGGCGACCTGTGGCGAGAGCACCACGGCGGCATCGATGGGATCGGCACTGTCGACGCGCAGAACATGGTCCCGAACGAAGTGGATCAGGACGTCGGAGATGTTGCGTCCGTACGCTTCCGATGCGGCAGACGGCATAGTCGAGGCGAGAGAACCGGCACCGATCACCGTCACCCCGTTCGAGGACTGCGTCGTCGTGTTGTCGATCGAGCCCTCGACGTTTCCGCCGAGTTCACTCGCCGCCATGTCCAGAACCACCGAACCCGAGCGCATCTGCTGCACCGCGCGGGCAGTGACCAGGACGGGCGGACGATGCCCCGGCACCCGAGCCGTGGTGATCACGACGTCGAAGGCCGCCAACGCACTGTTCACGCCGTTCTGCTGAACGGTCGCCTCGTCGGCGGTGACCGTGCGCGCGGATCCGTTGGAGCTCGCGCCGGCCACTGTGCTTCCGAGCTCGACGAATCGCGCTCCGAGAGACTCTATCTGCGAGCGACATTCGGCCCTGATGTCGTAACCGGACACGTCGGCACCGAGCCGTCGAGCCGTGGCGATGGCCTGCAATCCGGCGATGCCTGCTCCGAGCACCAGCAGTCGGGTCGGCCGGAACGTCCCGGCCGCGGTGATCATCATCGGGAAGTACCGCCCGAAGGCCCCTGCCGCGACGATCACGGCCTTGTATCCGGCGACGCTGTCCTGCGAGGTCATGGCGTCCATGGACTGGGCGTTGCTCAGCGTTCTGGGGAGCAGTGCGAGGTCGATGCCGACGACCGACTGCGCGGACATCGACCGAATCAGATCGGGGTCGGTGGCGGTGTGCAGCAGCCCGACGAGAAACTGACCGGGACGCAGCGACGCGAGGACGTCCGCGGGAGGCGTACCGACGCAGGTGATGGCGTCTGCGGTGTCGATGATGTGTGTTGTCGAGGCGATCTCGGCCCCGGCGGTCTCGAATTCGGCGTCGGATATCCAGGATCCGGCTCCCGCGCCCGCCTCCACCAGCACGTGCACGCCACGTGCGTCGAGCCGAGCGATCGAGTTCGGGGTAACGCTGACACGGTGCTCACCGGGAGCGCGCTCGACGAGCGCGCCCACAGTGACCGACGATGTCGACATCAGAACTCGAAGACCTGACGAGCGGTGACGCGGCCACCCATGAGGTCGTCGAAGCACTCGTTGACCTCGTCCAACTTGCGCGACACGGCAGATACCGTGGTTCGCCCGGCCTCGTGCAGTGCGAACACCTCACGCAGGTCTTTTCGGGTACCGACGATCGAACCGAGGACGGAGATACCGCCGACCACCGTCTCGAAGATCGGGACCGGGAACACACCGTGCGCGGGCATCGAGACGCACACCAGCCGACCGCCGCGGCGCAAGGACCGGAATGCCTGATCGAACACGCTGGGGATGACGGCCAGGACTATCGCGACGTCGGCTCCGCCGAGATCCTGGATGGCCTCCACCGGATCGACCTTCGACGAGTTGACGGTGTGATCGGCACCGAGTTCACGAGCGAGTTCGAGCTTCTCGTCCTCGATGTCGACGGCGGTGACGAATCCGCCCGCGATCTTGGCGTACTGCACGGCCATATGCCCCAGTCCGCCGACGCCGAAGATGGCCACGCGCTGAGCCGGTGTGACGCCACCGACCTTGACGGCCTTGTAGGTGGTGACGCCGGCACAGGTCAGCGGAGCAGCGTCGAACGAGGAGACGCTGTCGGGTACGCGGACGACATATTTCGCATGGGCCACAGCGTATTCGGCGTACGCCCCGTCGACGGAGTAGCCGCTGTTCTGCTGCTTCTCGCACAGTGTCTCCCAACCGGACACACAGTGATCACATTCGCCGCACGCCGAACCGAGCCACGCGATGGCGACCCGCTCACCGATTCGATCCTTCGATACCTGGGATCCGACCGCTTCGATCACTCCGACGCCCTCGTGCCCGGGAACGAACGGCAGGGTCGGCTTGGCCGGCCAATCCCCCTGCGCAGCATGAATATCGGTATGACAGACCCCGCACGTCTCCATCTTCACCAGCACCTGCTCGGGTGCGGGCGTCGGGATCGGGATGTCCTTGACGACCAGGGGTCCGCCGAACTCGGTGACAACAGCAGCTTTCATCGTGGATTTCCTCCAACTATCGAAACCAATGCCGTTCTCGACCATCGAGCAATGCACACTGTCGATGGTCGGCGCTGCGGCACCGAGCGTGTAGGGCCGGAAGTCACCGCAGGTTCGGGACGTATCCCGAACCTGCAGGTCAGGAGCAGAAAGGCCCGAGGAGCAAGGGCTTTCGTCCCTGGCACTCGTCGACGACCTGGATCACACTCGGCAGCATGGAAACTGCTGCACACTCCCGATCGAACACCTGCGAGCAATGAACCTGTGGCGAAGACACCCGGGCGTCCGAACCGGCGATGCCCTGACCACCGGTGAGCGGGCGGCGGATTATGTCCGAAACGGAATGGGCTCCTGGCCCTTCGTCTTCCTGTTCCTGGGCACCATGGCACTGTGGGCCGCCTACAACCAGAACGACGGATTCGACCCGTACCCGTTCATCCTGCTCAACCTGTTCCTGTCGATGATCGCGGGACTCCAGGGAGCGATTCTGCTGATCTCGGCGAAACGCGCGGACTCGGTGAGCAGTGAGGTTGCTGTGCATACACTTTCGAACACCGCAATGTTGCAAGACATGATCGAGGCCAATACCGTCTTGACCGAATCGGTAGCTCAATTGGCGGCGGAGATCCACGAACACGTCTGCCCGTCCGCTCAGCGTGTCGGTGCACGCATGTCTCAGAAGGTCACGAGCCCGGTGTCGCAGCCGTGAGACAGGCAAGGATCTCTCGGGCCCAGTTGCACACGAGTACCCAGTCGCGGAAGTCTCCTGCGACCGCACCGGAGTTTTCGAAGATCTGACGCTCCCCCTCCGAAAGCTTTTCGCAATCCAGCTTTCCGGGAAACGTTCGGTGTGCGATGGCGTGCAGCACCGATACTGCGTGTGCCGCGTCGGAGGTGACGTTGACCGGCCGGTCGCTCGAGTGCAGCGGCCCACAGGAGAACAACCACACGGGTGGATGTTCGGACCTGGACATCCTGTCGACCAGAGCCTTCGCGGCCGGAACCCAGCGATCGGAGTAGACGGCGCTTCCGATGATCACCGCGTCGTAGCCGTCCACGTGGGTCACCGATTCCGGGACACGGATGTCGACGTCGACGCCATCGTGCTCGAAGACTCGAGCCATTTCCTCGCCCAGAGTGTCCGTCGCTCCGTGGCGACCTGCGGTGGAGACGAGTATTCTCATGTCTCGTCCGACAGCAGGTACGCGGACCTACCCGCAGCCACCGTCATCCGCCATCCGCGGACCGCAATGACGAACCCGAGTACCCCGAACGATCCTTGTAGCCAACTTGTTTCGCCGGTCACCAACGGTTGCACGAGGATCCAGGCAACCAGGAGAACGCCGGCGATGTGAGCCATCGGACCCGACCTTCCGCCGCCGGCGAAAGCAGACGCTGCAGCAAGCCCCATCGGAATCCCGACGAACAGCATCAGTACGAGTGCAGCGAGTGCGGTGCTGGACATGGGCAACCGTGCCTGTACATCGGGACTCAGATCGATTGCACCCGAGGCCAATCCGATCGCGGCACCGAACGCGTTGATCGATACACCTCCGCAGACTGCACCGAGCCACGGCCAGCGTCGAGTGCGTTCCGTGGCCAGCCGCGTTGTCGATATCATCGTTTCAGTGTGACCGTCAGGTGATCAATTGCACTAGAGCACAAAGTACTTGCCACTCGACCACCTGAATCAGGTCTCAGCGACCGAACAACGACCGCATGCTTCGACGCTCCTTCGTGGGCGGAGTCGAATCCTCACTGCAGGTGCAGCGGTCGGCTGCGGCAACCGTACGCATGACGGAGTCGACATGTTTGCCGCAACCGCCCCATCCGGTCTTGTGGCATTTCTTGCAGGTGACGGGGTAACACATGAGAATCCTCCTGGTAAGAGTCGGTCGAAAGTCAGGCCGGGACGTGAGCGTCGGCCCAGGCGTTGTATCCACCCAGCAGGTCCGAGACGTCGTCGAATCCCTGAGCGCGCAGCAGCGACGCCGCCACGCTCGAGCGCCATCCTCCGGCGCAGTGCATCACGATCGGTTTACCGGTCGGCACCTGATCGAGGCGAGTCCGCAACTGTGCCAGCGGGATCGGGATCGCTCCCGGTATCGTGCCGAAGTCGCGCTCACCCGGGTTACGAATGTCGATGAGCGTCACCTCGTCCGCGGCGAGCATCACGTCGAGCTGCTCGACCGTCGTGCGCGGTGCCGCCACGACCAATGTCGCGAGCTCGGTTGGAAACGCACCGTCATGGCCGATTCCGAGGTATCCGGTCACGTTGTCGGATCCGATGCGGGCCAACCGCAGTGCTGCCTCCTGCTCTTCGCCCGGATATGCGATGAGCACGATGCGGCCACCGACCTCCGCGACCATGCCGCCGGTTTCGGCGAAGCGACCGTCGAACCCCACGTTGATCGATCCGCGCAGATGGCCGGCAGCGAAGTCGTCCACACTTCGTGCGTCGAGCACTCGTGTGCCGGAAACCAGCTCGGCCTTCGCTGCCTCGGGTGTCAGCGCAGGGATCGTGCGGCTCGGAGACAGCAGTGGGTGCACCTGCTTGTTCATGGCGGCGTCGGCGGAAAAGTACGACGGTGCCGCCGGTTGACCGTCGGTGACGAGCGCAACGAAGGCGTCCTCGGTCATCGGTTGCACCGATGGATTGGTGGCCCGCTGCTCCCCGATAGTCGAGGTCAGCTCGGTGGACAGGTTCTTTCCACAGGACGATCCTGCACCGTGGGCGGGCATGACGACGACGTCGTCGGGCAGCGTCAACAGCTTCTCGTGAATCGTCGAATACATCGCACGAGCCAGGTCTGTGGTGGACCCGTCCCCGAGATTGACCAAGTCCGGTCGTCCGACATCTCCGATGAACAGAGAATCACCGGTGAGCACGGCCGTAGGGGTGGCCCCGGGGTGCTCCCGAACGAGCACCGAGATGGACTCCCAGGTGTGACCGGGAGTGGACAGGATCTCGAGTTCGACCTCGCCGAGGGACAACCGCTCCCCGTCGCGCAGTCGCCGTATCGGGTAGTCGGTCTCGGCGGCCTCGCCGAATCCGATCCAGGCACCGGTCGCGTCGACCAGTTCGAGGTGGCCCGAGACGAAGTCGGCATGGAAGTGAGTGTTGACGACCCCTTCGATGGTGAGTCCGTACTTGGCGGCGTCGTCGAGATACTCGGCGATGTCGCGACGCGGATCGACGACGATCGCGCGCCCCGTGCTCTGATCTCCGATCAGATACGAAGCGTGGGAAAGACATTCGAGGTAGTACTGCTCGAGGATCATGATTTCCTCCATCTGGCTGTCTCCGGGCGAATTTCGCGGGGTGGTAGACACAGTGTCTAATACCCCCTAGGGTATGTCAAGTACCCCCTGGGGTATATATTGGCACCATCGATTGGAGCGAACACACGATGACATTGGGGCTGGCGCTCGGGTTCGGCGCTGTGATCGGGATTCTCCTCGGCCTACTCGGTGGAGGCGGATCCATTCTTGCGGTCCCGGTGTTGGTGTTCGCCCTGGGCTTCGGCGTGGAGGAAGCGATCCCCGTCTCGCTGATCGTCGTCGGTACCGCCTCCGCGGTGGGAGTGATACCGAAGCTGCGAGCCCACCGAGTCGAATGGCGACTGGCGGCCGTGTTCGCTGCGACCGGAATTCCAGCGACCTTCGCCGGCAGCGCACTCGGCCGGTTGCTTCCGGAGAGGATCTTGCTGCTCGGCTTCGCCGCCGTGATGGTTGCCGCAGGAGCGCGGATGCTCGCCGAGCGGGGAGATATCGGAACAGCCTGCAAGACATCGACATCGGGCATCAACTGGAGACGCTGCGCACCACGTTCGATTCCGGCCGGCCTTGCCGTCGGATTCATGACCGGGCTGTTCGGCGTCGGAGGCGGCTTCCTCATCATTCCGGTACTGGTGCTGATGCTCGGCATAGAGATGTCGGTCGCCGTCGGCACCTCGTTGGTCATCATCGTCGCAAACTCCGTCGCCGGATTGTTCTCACATCTGAGCGGCACGACCATCGACTGGTCGATCACCCTTGCCTTCGCGGGCACCGCGATCGTCGGCTCCCTGGTGGCCGCGCACTTCGGAAGTCGGGTCGATACCGCTCGGCTCCAACGCCTGTTCGCCTACCTGGTGTTCGCCGTGGCCGGGTACGTCGTCATCGACGCGGCTTTTCTGAGCTGACCTCGCCGTCGTCCGGCCCCATGTCGAGCCGGAACGGTGGGTATTCGTCGGTCATCAGAGCCGCATAGGCCGCGACGCGAAACACCCACCGGTTGATGCCGAGCACCAGGTCGAACAGGCCTCGTGGATAGCGACCGGTGAACAGAAGCGCGATTCCGGCGATGAGGACGAGCACACCGAGGACGGAGCCGAACAGATACGGCTGACCAGTGGGGCCCGCGTCCCCGCTACCGGCCAAGCGGAAGCCGGCATACCAGCCGCCGGCCAGCAGGGAGAGCACAAGGTAGTGCGGTATCGCCAGCAGCCACCACTTCACCAATACTGTTCCACGCGACAGCTTTTCGGGGTATTCGACTGTCAGCTCAGCCGGATGGTCGGTGCGGTGCAGCGTGAACGGTGGGTAGCGGTCGGTCCCCAGCGCGGAGTACGAGTAGAACTGCACACGCCACACCCATCGGAGAACGCCCACGTTGAAGTGGAACAAACCACGCGGATACTTCCCGGTGAACAGGATCGCCAGCCCAGCGATGAAGGTGGTGACGAAGAAGCCTGCCATGAGGAAGATCAACACGATGTAGTGCGGCAGTGCCAGAATCCATTTCACGAGCCACAGTCCTCGGGACAGTGACTCGGGGCGTGCGCCGGTGAGCACCACCGGATATCGAGACTGTTCGGCAGCGCTGAGCAGGGCGTGAGGTTCTTCGACTGGCTCCGATTCCGATACCGTCTCGGACGCCGCCCGCCTGCCGAGCCCGGCCGCGCCGAACACGATGGATCCGACGCCGAGCACCAGAAGGATCGCCGACGCTGCGAGCACGGATGCTGCTACCGGTCCGAGTGACTGCACTCGAACACCTGCGCTCACGTCCACGTCGACGCCGGCGCTACCGTCGGTATTCATGACGACGATCGTCCACGAGCCGCCCTGCGGCTTCCACTCCAGTTGTGTTGTCCCCGTGCCGCTCGCACGGGCCGACCACCACGACTGATCCAGCGGCGAAGCAGCGGTGTCGCTTCCGGCGACGGTGTCGTATCGAGCCCGGAAGGGGGAGAACTCGACATCGGTGACCACGGTGTGCGGCACACCGCGAAGGTAGTCACGGACATCAGCGGTGGGAGCGATCCCGATCAGCACCTCGCGCGCGGGATCGGACGACGTGACTCGGACCGAGACCGTCACCCTGTCCGACACCTGCGGGTCGATCGAATCGACAAGGGAGACATCGTCGGACACGAGCGCGCTCGAAGCCGTCGTCAATGGTGCGGTCGGCAAACTGATTCGCCCCTCGTCGTCCTGCGCGACATAGCCGAAGAGCAGGAGTACGCCGACGCCGAGCACAGCGAAAGCGACGAGTGAGACCACACAGCCGATGACGAGTGCGAAAACTCTGTTTGTTCCCATGACGGGCCCTTCGGTCGGTACAGCTCGTGCGGTGGGGTCATCGGGCAGCGTGGACGACGCTACGAGGCCGCATCAGAGGACAGAGGGGCCTTCGGTAACGAGCTCGTCGACAAAAGGCCCTATATCGCACGAAACGCGCCGGGCACCCTCGAAGGAGGAACGCTCCCCGTCCACGATCGCGAGGTATCCGTGCAGACACCATCGACCCCAGCGCACTGGCACGATCGAAGTGAGACGGTCGGTCTCGATCTGTTCTGGCTACCTCTCGGCGCAGGCGGACGCTCGGTCAAATGGAACGGCCGCGTATTCGAAGGGGCGAGTGCGTTGATCGAACGGCGTACCACCCACGACCTGTACCACTCCGCGCTCGTGGTTCATCTGCCGCCGAACCGGTACGTGGTCGAGATGACTCCTGTGTGGAATGTGCCATCGGTCGATCGTGGCGTCGTCGTCGAGGGACCCGTCGGGGTGCGGTTGGCAAAACGCTACGAGATCGGCCGATACGAGGTGCACTGTTGGAAGAACGGCACGATCGCCGACATAGGCGAGGCCGTCGACAGCCCGCGTCGCCTGGCCACCGACGCACCATCGTGCCGACGCGCACTCGCCGCAGTCGGTGCGGTGCCCGAGTTGATCTGGGGCCGGGACGAACGTCGAACAGGCGAGATGTGGAACTCCAACTCCGTCGTGGCGTGGGTACTGATGCGCAGCGGAATCGACGCTGCGTCGATCCACCCACCGCTGCACGGCGCCGCCCCCCGGCTGGACTGCCGGAGTCGTCGCAGGAGCCTTCGACAACACCGAACCGACGACCACCACCGGGAGAGTTGAATGACCATCGCCGACGCAGGGCCGACCACAATGAACACGACCGGTGAGCTGGAATCCATCGCCACGATGCTTGCCGCGAGGTACCCCGATCTGACGCGCGCAGCCGTCGACGATTCGGTTCGCACCACGTACGACCGATTGGACTCGACCGCACGGTTGCGTGGTCACTTGTTTCCGTTGACTGCCAATCGTGCCCGAGTCCTGCTCGAGCGCCTGTCGGCCGAGATGCGTCGGACCCTGCCGCAGCTGACAGGCCGATCACGGTGAGCACGGTGACGAAGCACGTAGCCGAATCTCCAGCAGGCTCGGCTCTCGGGTTCTGGGCGAAGAAGGACTGGGGTGACATCGTCGTCGCCCTCGACGGCACCCAGAAGTCCCGCGACGCACTGTCCTGGGCCGCAGGCCTGGCCTCTGTCACCGGGGCACGCATTCGGCTCGTGCACGCACTCACACCCCGCGAATCGACCCGGTCGTTGGAGCGACTGCACGGTCGACGCCTTCTTCGATCGGCTCGCCGTGAACTCTCCGGTCTCGATCCCCGCATCGCAATCGATTCGATTCTGACGGACGACCCGATCGCCCCCGTTCTCGGCGCACTGTCGCACACTGCCGACCTGATCGTCATCGGAGGCCGTGAATCGGGCCCGATCCGCGATGTCCTGTTCGGCCGCAACGCAACTCGCATCGTTGCAGAATCCGCGTGCCCGGTCCTGGTGTGGCGCCCCCAGCACGCAGACCTCGCGCCGACCTCTCCGGTTGTCGTCGGCGTGGATCATTCCGACTCCTGCACCCGGGCGATCGAAGCGGCCTTCTGGTTCGCCGATGCGCTCGAGGTCCCCCTCACCGCGCTGCACGTCGGATCGCCCCATCGTCGTCCTGCGACGAACGATACCGAGCTGGAACAGATCCGAGCGCTCGAGTGGCTGAAAGGTCGCGTCGATCCTGTTGCGTCCGCGCATGCCACCGTCGACATACATCTGCACCTGCTCGACGCCTCGGCGCAGCACGAGCTCCGACTAGCATCGGCTACCGCACACCTTCTCGTGATCGGCAGCCGCGGCCACGGACCATGGACGGGTCCGCTCACCGGGTCGGTCGGACAGTCTCTCGTGCATGCATCGTGCTGTCCGATTCTCGTGGTGCGTTGAGTCCTGGAACTGCCGACAGCCCCCGCCTCATCGGGACCTTGTGCCCTTACGGATCCACTGCTCGACGCCGGAGACTCGTGGAAGACGAATGCACTTCGGGTGGGAGTAGGTGACGGCAATGTTCTCGGAACCAGCACACCGGTGGTGGCGACACAGTCCGTGGATCTCCAATCCACTGATGCGGCTGCCGGACAGGATCGAACGAGCGGCATTCGCCGTCGGGATCGCGGTGCTCATGTTCCTGATCCCTGTGGCAGCGACGATCGGTTCGGTGACCTACAGCGACCTGTCGCTGCGCTCGCAACGGCAACGTGCAGAATACGTTCGGATCGATGCTCGAGTGGTCGACTCCGTCAAGACCGAGCGGTCCGAGACGGACGGCATCAGGCCCGCCAGCGGTACCGCGACCGTGCAGTGGAGCGCACCCGACGGGTCAGTCCGCTCCGAATCGACCCGGGTTCCGTCGCACATACGCATCGGTGAGACGGTTCCGATCTGGCGCGACGCGGACGGCAATCTCGTACGCGCTCCCGAGACTGCTGCCGGTGCAGTCGTCAACGGAACCGCCATGGCCGTGTTCGTGTGGCTTCTCGGTGCATTCGTCGTCGGCGGTCTGGTCTATCTCACCACCAGGGCCGGCGAACGTTCACGAATGCGGCAGTGGGACAGAGACTGGCACCACTTTCTACAGGAGCGCGATCACCCCTCGCGGTAGCGCCGTCGATCTTGTTCTCCCCAACACCATTCGAAGGATGCACCATGCCTGCAGTCGTAGATTGCGACCGAACAGGTCCGGCGGTCGTCAACACCGCAGAGGTCCACGAAACGCACAGTGCTTATGTATTTCTGCTCGGCGATGTCGCCTACAAGATGAAGAAGCCGATCGAGACGGACTTTCTCGACTTTCGAACCGTGGACTCCCGATGGACCGCATGTGACCGCGAGTTCGTGCTCAATTCGCGATTCGCGCCCGATGTCTATCTCGGTATCGCCGAGCTCACCGATCCGGACGGCGGGCCCGCCGAACCACTGTTGAAGATGCGACGTCTCCCCGACTCCACTCGACTGTCCATTCGCGCCGGCGCAGGCGACGATATCGGCACCGTCGTCGACCTCGTCGCGCGGACTGTCGCGGTCACCCACCAGAACAGTCCTCGAAGTACCCGCATCGACGACGAGGGCCGACAGAGTGCTCTGGACGAGCGGTGGCGCAACAACATTCGCGAACTGCGCGTCCTCGCCGACGGCGTCGTCGACCCCGAACTCGTCGAACGACTCGAATGGCTTTCCTCACGCTTCGTCGCCGGCCGCGCTGCCCTCTTCGACCATAGGATTTCGCGAGGCCGCATAGTCGACGGGCACGGCGACCTTCTCTCGGACGACATCTTCTGCCTGCCGGACGGCCCCCGAATCCTGGACTGTCTCGACTTCGACGACCGACTTCGTTTTCTCGACGGAATCGACGATGTCGCTTGCTTGGCAATGGATCTCGAATTCCAGGGTCGTCCCGATGCGGGGCGACGCTTCGTGCGTCGTACCTCGAGGCGACCGAGGACGATCCTCCCTGCTCTCTGATCGATCATTACATCGCCTACCGCGCAACCGTTCGCTCGAAGGTCGCCTGCCTTCGCTTCCATCAGGGTCATCCGGCCTCGCAGACCGACGCGCTCGCCCACCTGCGGCTCGCGCTGGACCACCTTGTGTCGTCGGCGATCACCGTCACTCTGGTGGGTGGCCTGCCCGGCACCGGGAAGAGCACGGTGTCAGCAGCACTCGCGGAACGTACCGGCGCCGTGGTGCTGTCGAGCGACGTGGTGCGCAAGGAGATCGCGGGGCTCGATCCACGGTCTCCTCATCCGTCGGCAGTCGGACGCGGGCTCTACACGGCCGAGAGAACGGCGACCACCTATGCCGAATTGATGCACCGTGCGCACAAGCAGGTCACGATGGGCCGCTCTGTCGTCATCGACGCCTCGTGGAACGACGAGGCGTCGCGCGAGCAGGCGCACGTACTTGCCGCCGGAACCCACAGCGATGTCGTCGAGTTCGAGTGCCGAACGTCCGAACACACTGCCCTCGAACGCATTGCGACGCGTCCGCGCGGCGCATCGGACGCTTCGCAGGCCGTGTACGACGCCATGGCCGGTAACCGATGCCCGTGGCCGAGTGCAACCGTCATCGACACCTCCGGGACGATTGCCGACTCGCTTGCCGCGGTGTTCACCTCATGACCCATTCGATCGCCGATACGGAAGAACGTGGAAAGGTCTGGCGCACCACGGTTCCGGGCTCAGTCGACGGCAGTCCACTGCGTCTGCGCGACGAACGTCGTCCGGTTCCCGCACCGGGAGAATTGTTGGTCTCGGTGCAGGCCTGCGGGGTGTGCCGGACGGATCTGCACGTCGTCGAGGGCGATCTTCCGGTACACGCACCGAACGTCGTTCCCGGACACGAGATCGTGGGGGTCGTAGCCGGCATCGGACCGAATTCTTCTACAGCCTTCCGTGTCGGAGATCGAGTAGGGGTTCCGTGGCTTCGGCACACGTGTGCACCTGCTCGTTCTGCACCGCTGGGAAGGAGAATCTGTGTGCCGAATCCCGTTACACCGGTTGGGATCACGACGGAGGGTTCGCAGAGTGGGCGGTCGTTCCTGCTGATTATGCTCTCGCGTTGCCGGACGGATACCGCACGGCCGAACTCGCGCCCCTGTTGTGCGCAGGCATCATCGGCTACCGAGCACTGATGCTCGCCGAGCTCCCCGTGCACGGCGTACTCGGGCTCTACGGGTTCGGTGGCAGCGCGCATATCGTGGCGCAGCTCGCTCGCTCGGCCGGTGCCACAGTGCACGTGATGACCAGGGATCCTGTTGCTCGCGAGTTCGCCCTGTCTCTCGGTCTCGATTCCGCGCAGGACACTTTCGCCGCGCCACCACAACAGCTGGACGCAGCCATCGTGTTCGCTCCGATCGGCGAGATAGTTCCGGCGGCACTCGAGGCACTGGTCCCGGGCGGCACCGTCGTCCTGGCCGGTATATACATGACCGACGTCCCGGCGCTGAACTACCAGCGACACCTGTTCCACGAAAAGCGTGTGCGCAGTGTCGAAGCGAACACAAGGGAGAATGCACGAGCGTTCCTCGAGATCTGCGGTCGAATCCATCTGAAGGTCGAGACCACGGAGTACTCGTTCGCGCACGTACCGGATGCACTGCGCGATCTACGGCACGGCCGGTTCGCCGGTGCCGCAGTTGTCGTGATTTGAGCCGGCGATGAGACGGAAAAAGGGCCGAGTGTCCTCGAAAAGAGAGCCTTTGTGCCGGCGGCACGGCGCGTGTGTCGTCGTACGCTCAGGACTGTCGTCCTTGAACTCGTCGACATCAAGCTCCCACGTTCGAGGAGACGAAGACATGATCGATCTCGGAACCGAATTTCGTTCCACCAGTGCGGACTACGAGCGTGCGCTCATGTGCAGCCCACTGGCTGCACAACTGCGGGTGGTCGAATGTCGAATACAGGTGATGATGGACGAGCAGGGGGCGCTGCACCCTTGCGACCTCGTTGCGTCGGCACTGCCGTCGAGTCGACGAACCATGCTGAACTCTGCTTGACGTCGGAGCGGGCGCATGACCTTCGAGACGCTCGCCCTGTGTGCCGCAGTGGGATTGCTCGGCCCACTGCTGGCGCTTCCGCGCGGGCTTCGGATACCCGTCGTCGTCGGCGAACTCGTCGCCGGAATTGCTCTCGGCCACACAGGCTTCGGCATCGTCGACCCCAGCGAGCAGACGCTGAGCTTCCTGGCGCAGGTGGGGTTTGCGCTCGTCATGTTCGTGGCCGGCAGTCAGATACCGATTCGCGACCCGCGACTGCGTATCGGTCTCGGGGTCGGAACTGCGCGGGCGGTGACCGTCGGGCTGCTGGCAACCGCGCTCGGCTGGGCCGTCTCCGCCGCGTTCGATCCACCTCACCTCGGCCTGTACGCGGTGTTGATGGCATCGTCCTCGGCCGCTGTCATCATGCCGATCGTCGAGTCGACCACGATGACCGCGCCCGGCCTGATGGCCCTCCTGCCGCAGATCGCGCTGGCAGACGCGGTCTGTATCGTCGCGCTGCCCCTCGTGATCGATCCACAGCGGGCAGGTACCGCCGCACTCGGATCGGCGACGGTCCTGATCGCCGCCGCCCTGATCTTCGTCGTCCTGCGCCACTTCGACGTCTCAGGACTGCGCCGTCGCGTGCACCATGTGTCTGCCCAACGCAAACTCGCGCTCGAACTGCGCCTCAACCTGGTTCTGTTGTTCGGCCTCGCGGCCCTGGCGGTCCACACCCATGCATCGGTAATGCTGGCCGGCTTCGGCTTCGGGCTGGCCGTCGCTGCCATCGGAGAACCGCGACGCCTTGCGAAACAACTGTTCGCCATCACCGAAGGTTTCCTGGGGCCACTGTATTTCGTCTGGCTCGGTGCATCCCTCGATTTGCGCGCCCTCGGCAGTCACCCGAACATGATCGTGCTGGGGCTCGTCTTGGGATTGGGAGCCATCGCCGCGCACGGTGCGATGCGTCTGACGGGCCAGCCCGCCGGGCTCGGGATACTCGCGGCAGCCCAGATGGGTGTTCCGGTCTCGGCCGTGACACTCGGCACGCAGAGCGGCGTGCTGGCTCCCGGTGAGGGCCCTGCCATCGTGCTCGGCGCACTGGTGACCATCGCGGCGGCGGCCGCAGCATCGCGGA
>NZ_BAOX01000054.1:0-22823 GCF_000813105.1 Rhodococcus sp. BS-15
GCAATCCTCTCGAACTTTTCGCCGAGCTGCCTGGCCGAATCCAAGGTGCCGAATGCCGCGACGTCGACCAAATACTCCGTCTTACGCGCCATATTTTGCAAGTGCCGAATGTAGGCAGCGCAGACCTCGTCGCACCGGAACGCCACGCCTTCGGGAATTTCGAGCTGTCCGGACTCTGCCTGCATCGACAGCGACTGCCACTGCTGCATCGAAGCCGCCAGCTCGTTCGTTTCTGACCCCATTGCTTCTTCCCCCAACTAGTTCGATGAAGGCATGAATGCCCGGAGCGAACGCGCCAACCGTTCGACCTCGACACACGGATCTCCAAGGGGCTCGGTCGCCAGAAAGCCGTCGAGGATGAGGTAGAACACGCCAGTAGGGTGTTCGAAGGCGACGCCGCAGTTGACCTCGTTGTACTGAGCAGTCCGGCGGAACCTCAAACCGTCGAGGCCCTCAATCGGCTCGAACTGCCCGAAACGTCCACTGCCACGTAGATAGTCCAGGCTCTCATCGGACGAGAAGATCCCGAGGTAATACCACGCGTCGGCAAAGGGTTGGTCCAGATACACGTCATCCAGTTCTCCGAAATCGGCAGCTCCCCCACCAAGTTCGAAGACTTCGTCTCCACGGCCAACCCCGCGTCTTCGATGGCAGCGTCTGGGATGGTGCACGGATCCCACGCACCATTCGCCGGAGCGGTTGCCATCACCGATGTCGTCGACGGTGCCGCAGCGGGTATGCTTTCGGTCGCCCCTGCGCATCCGGTTGCCACCAGCATCACACCGACCGCACTCCCGATCAGCAATCGCACGTTGATCACAGCACTCCGTCCTTGGAACCCATCCTTGGTGTTGGACGCAGCTACCGGTGCATCGGTTCCATTGGATCGGACCCAGTTGCAACTGGCTTTTGCCGATCGGTGCGACGCAGTCTTCACTTGAGTGAACACCGTCGCACCCCGGGGTCGAAGCCGTGGCAGGGCAACACTCCAACCGAATTTCTCTACGCAGATCGGACACCCGTCATCATGGGCACGTGATGAAACAGGGAAGTGGTTTTGCTTTGCTCGGCGCGGTGATTGCATTGCTGGGCCACTCGGCAACCAGAACCGCGGGGTACTCGGCGTACGTCTCCGGCGGATCGTTCTATGGTCCGGACACCACGCTGGGGCCGTGGGTGCAGCCCATTGTCGCTGCTTCAGTCGGAGCAGTGGTGGGCATGCTCGCAGGCCTGGTGCTTCACCTGTGCGGCTTTCGATTCGCCGTCGACCCCTCTCGACGAGTGGGGCTTGTCGTCGTTGCCGGTCTGATCGGAGTGACGCTAGGGATGACGCCCCTGCTGATACTCATCGGATCGAGCTTTTCCGGTCTGAATTCGAGCGTATCGACCGACTACCTGCTGCCGATATACGCAGGCACCGGAGTTTTGGCCTACGTGCTCGGAATCGCCTCGGTTCGGTTGCTGCTCAGGGTAAGTCACGATCCGTTGTCGTCCCGGACGACCAAGGTCGTGGCTGCCTTTCTCCCGATCGGAGGTGTCCTCGCCACCCTCGTCGGAACGGGGACTGCCTGGACTCTCGGATTCTCCGCGACGGCATCCACCTTTGTCGCCGTGATCGCGGCGGTGCTGTGCGTACTCGTGGCGACCTTTGCGCTCGCACGGGCTTGGGCGTTGCGTGCGACAGCGTAGGAGCTCGAGGGTCGACCGCCGCGACGCCTAGAGTTGTGCGCGTGGCCGTGTCGGTCGACGCGGCTAGCCAAGGTCGTTTTGCCTCGGGGCAGTTGAACGAGAGAGGAAGCCGATGATCATCACCGGGTTGTTCTTCGCGGAGTACGCGCGAGCCTCCAACGACATGCTCGACATCCTCGGCGGCGTCTGGGATTCCTGCACGGTTGCTCGCGAGACCCGCATGCTCGAATGCAGCCTGGTCGCGCTGTTGCAGACGGGACCCGACGACATCGGTAAGGACTTCCCCGCGACTCTCGAAGTGCTCGACGGAAGCGGCGAACACATCGTGAATCAGCGGGGCCTTCAGATCCCCGGTGCCGGCTTCACCGGGGAGAATCGGTTCTGGTTCCTGCCGATGCAGATGGTGTTCCGCGACGAAGGACGGCACAACTTCATCCTCAGCGCCGGTGGGGCTACTGCGAGCGTCGGGCTTCGCATCGCGTTCGCCTGACACCTGGCCCGGTGCCAGCGGCAGAGGCAGAGGCAGAGAGGAAGCAAGGAGGAGGGGATGGTGGTGGGGACGGCGGAATACTCGCTGGGAAAGCCGCCGATTATGCAAATCGAAAATCTACCGGCACCCGGGTGCTCTTGGCAGTCCTCTTTTCGGATGACCTCAATGGTTGCTACGAGCTGGAAGAATGCAATCATTCGATTGGATGATCCATTCTAAACTCCCCACCTGTAGATTGCCTCCATGAAATGTCGGAATTATCCGAGGCGGTCGACCATCATCGCGGCGAGCCTCGTCGCCGCGATGACTCTGACACAGTGCTCGACATTCACGAATGTTCCAACGCCCGGCGACTCAACGTCCGTCAGAAGTGTCGTCGATACGAAAGTCGGCCAGTCGGGATTCAACGCAACCGTCGACCAGGTGACAGTCGACGCCCCCGCCGACGTCGCGACAGTCGGAACGCCGGTCCGGGTCGAGAAGAACGACAAACCCTTGCCGGGATTGTGGGGCCAGTTTGCCGACAGAGTAGGGCATGGCGTCGAGATCACGCTGGGCGATAACGAGCAACCCAGTTCTCCCATCACACTGCACTTCGATCAAGTAGACACAGATTCGAACATCTTTGTTCTCAGCGAGTCGAACGGGGTCATAAGTCTTCTTTCCCCAGAGAAATCTGCAACTCTTGTAGTTCAGTCGAACCACCTATCATCGTTCTGGCCGGTCTTGATTAAAATCTCTGACCTTGCCGACACTGTATTCACCGCGGCCAGTGACGCCCTTCAGATGACGACTCCCCGCCCGGGCTGCTTCAGGGCTGACGGAAACTATTCAGATTTGGGTGTAACGATCACCCGAGTTCCGAGCGACGTCGCATGGCCGTGCCTCGGAAATGCTGGTGGCAAGATACGGCTGTCAGTGCAATCCAACAGCTCGGTGGCGTGGAGGTTGTCGACTACACCTGAATGGGAACTTCGCACCCCGACTGCGTACACAGCTGCAAATTTGCTCGCGCTGAGCACATGGCGTGTCACGTCCCCCGACGTCCTGGACGAGCAGATGATGCTTCCTGGAGAAACCTCTGAGTTCGAAACTTCGCCCTTGTCGGACACGAAAGTCGAGATGATGGTCGATCCAGTCCTGTCGCAGGTAAGAACCCTTGCACTTGGCATCGGCTTCCTACTCCCCGACGAGGCAGTCGACTCGATCTCCCGTGCCGAGTGTCTACCTGACCTCATCAATTCGGGTGCAGTCGAAAACAACCCTAGTGCAACGGGATTTGCATCGGTCCTGCGTTGTTTCGGGGCAGCAGTCGGCGGTGCTGCAGGCGCGGTGGTCGGACTTCTCGCCGCAGCGCCGGCCGCCTTGTGGTCACAGCTCGAGGGCCTGCTACGTACTGCAACAGGCTCGATCGGCAGAGCTTCGCGGTGTCCGCCAGAGAGATCACGCCACTTCCGGTCGGCACCGGTGCCCCGGTCGCACTCGCGGATGTCGAACCGTGGCTCGGCGACTGGACTGGTCCCGTCAATCAGTCTGGATCGCGACCCTACTCAGTACGCATGACGCTCGCGCATGACGGCAGAACAGTGGTAGGACTTGTCGAGTACCCGGAACTCTCATGCAGTGGAGTTCTGAACAATGCTCAGCTGGTCGGCGATGCCCTGACGATCCAGGAAGAGATCACGAAGAACGGCGGCTGCCTGAAATTCGTCGACCTCACGCTCGCACTCGCTCCGGGCCGAATCGACTACAGTTTCAATCAAATGTATACCGGGTCAGGGCGACTGACTCGGCCCGGCACTTGACCGACTAATACTGCAAACCCACCTTGCCGTGCGTACGAAATCGTCCGGTGACTGGATCTCAAGATCCGACATGAGTTGACATTCCTTGCTCAGCCCAGGCGAGAAACACCACTGGACTATTGATTCCACGCCGAAACCAGCGGCTCGGTAACGGTCAACCGACCGCCGAGCAATGGCCAGTTTTGCGGAAACCGACAATCATAGCCCGATCATGAGCGCGGCAACCGCGATCACGACAAGCGCGATCCACGCGTAGCTGATTATCAGACCAGCCAAAGCCAGCCCGTCACCACCTTCACCGGATCGATCTATTTCCCCTCGTGCGATGTGTCCCAACGGGATTGCAGCGATAGGAAAGATGAACGCAAGAATCAGAGTGAGGATTGCCTTCGAGTTGGTCATTACCGGTGCCCTCAGGGCTCCACCGGACACCTGGTCTGCCGTGACCGGGGTACCACCCGTGGTGTAGCCGACGACAGGATAGATCGGTTGGCCTTGGTGTGTATACCCCATAGGAACCGCCTGCGATGGGGCCGTCATCTCCGCTTGGATTCTGCGATGCCGACGGACGACCAAGGTGATAGTACCTGCGACGAGAATCAGCAAGATCAGAGGAAACAATACGTCCACGGGTGCCACTGTCTCCGATTGCAAGCTGGGAATCAAGCAGAATGGCGTTACGTTATCCAAACATTCAGCCCTAGGTCCATCCGCCAATCGGATGAACGCGCAAAAGCGAATAATCACAACACTCTACGTTTCCCGCTCGCCAGCCGGATCGGATGGCCCATTTGCCGAATCCAGGCACGCGCTTAGGCAGGATGTCTCGACTCAGCGAGTCGGAGACATCGCCGCCCTCGCAGAACCCGCTCCACTACTCGTCGAGCGGTGCGGGCAACGGCCTCGTCGATCAGGAATCCCTTGCTGTCGACGGCGACACCCGAGGTGGCACGTTCCAAGTCGGCCAGCAATTCCTCGGCCTCACGTACCTCATCATCCAACGGCACAGCACCATTCGCACAGGGGCGGGTTGAGCCAGATGAATACATGCGCGCCAACGAAACCGAGACCCGCCAGCGCACGAGTATCGGCCACGAACGCATCGGCATCGCGGAAGTTCGCGACGTCAGCGTGGTGCGGTGGAAAACATCATCATGCGCAAGGTTGTGTTGATCCTGGTGATGGCATTACAACCCACTATCGCCCCGCCGTGGTTGGAACCCCGTATCACTCGAAACACGGCGGTCGCTGATCTAATCAGGTCCAGGCAGGTTCGTCAGCCGAATGGCAGCCCGACCGGCTCTGTCTCCGAGACCATCATTGCCGGTCCCGCTCCCTTCAGTCCCAGACTGTGAGCCCGCCGCCGGCCACACTGACCGCCTTGAAACCTTGGGGTGCCGCAACGGTCCAGGCTTCGAAATCGGGGTCGAAAGGAACTACAAGGCTTGCACGGTCGGCAAACTCGATCCGCAGGTCGCCGTCGTCGGAAGCGTACGCACGTACGACCTGTCTGCCCTCGAGACGCCTGACAGCGGTGTTGTCGGAGAGCGATTCGTCCGGCACACCTCGGAACCCGTCGGACCCAGGCTCATCGAGCCGAAAAGTCGATTCGATACGTAGTTCGTAATCATGATTCGTACGCAGCGCGAGGGAGAACCCGAACTCGAGCGACACGATCAATTGACCTACCAGAGGAATGTCCACGTTCTACCACCCTCTCGGGACTGAAAATGAGCCGTCCGGCTCGATGGGAAAATGGGTCTCAGGGTTGGGCCCCGGTTTACCGTCCAGGTTGATGGGCTGACCATGTTCGTTGTAGTAGCGAACATACCCGTTCGGGTACCGCGCAGTCGGATCCATTATCCGCATCGAATCGGAATTTCCGGAGGATCCCGCTTCTGCCACATCTCGCCCATTCCATTTCTTGCAGGGGAACGTACCCACCCGGTAGGAACATGCGGCGGCGGTCCCACCGGGGCAGGCTTCGTCCGCCTTCCCAGATCCTTGATACGTCCTAAAGTTGCACGCAGTCGCTTGAGGTCCTTCGTGAATTCAAGCCTGGTACCCAGACCTTTGGTTGATTTCCAGAAGACGATCGCATCTCGGACGATCTTGCCGTACTTCAGTACTGCTCTGGTCGACGCACCGGCACCAGCAATAGCCCCGGCCCCAAAGGTGATGAACGAGGCCGCGATTGCCACGGCTGCGGTTACCGCAAGTTCCTTAGCAAGGTCAGTGAGGATCGACTCGAGATCCTCACGCAGTTCCACTAACGACGACTTGTACTCGGCACACGCGTCGCGCAACTCAGCTGCTGCGGCTATCAGGTCGGATGCCGCTGTGCCCAACTCACGCAAGTCGTCATCGATGAACTCGACGTCGGGGCCGATCGTATCGGCGAACAACGCTGCCGCGGCGACGAGATCCTCTGGCAGATTGGTCGATCCACTGCCCGTAGCAAGGACGTTCCACGCGCCCAAAGCGAGCTCCAGTTTGGCTGTGTCACCGTCTGGAATCGGTATTCCGATCTCCCCGACCAGCCCGAGACCGTCGTCGAACAGCCCGTCGCCGGTTCCCCCTGCCGCCGGCGCTGGTGTGAGAACTGTCGTTTCGTTGTAGTTCGGTAGCTCAGGCATAGTCGGCGGGCCACCTGACTGGCTGGCTGCCCACTCTGCGACGGCGTAGTTGTAACCGGCCTGGGTCAACACGTCACCGTAGTTTTCGAGTGCTTCCACCAGATCGTTCACACCCAAATAGAAGTCGTTGACATGCTCGTCGTATCTTCCGGCCCAGGTGGCACCTTCGGGGTAGGCACCTGCCATCGAGCCACACCGATCCAACACACTCCCCGCGGAGCGCACTGCGTCGCACAGGCCCGATGCCACCCTGAAACAAACGTTGGCGGCGGCGTAGTAGGTGTTGGGATCCACATGGAGTTTATTCGGAGCCACAGAATTTCATTCCCGCCCAAGCATTTTCAGGTTTGTTCCTACGGCGTCCGAGTACTGGTGGTGCGCGTTTCTGAGGCGCGCCTGAACATTGGAAATCTCGGCGGTCAACTCACCCACTGCGGTATGCCAAGCAAGGTGTCGTTCTGTGTAGGCGTCAGCTGCCTCACCGGTCCAACACGACCTCACACTCGCTGCCTGCGCGGATAGCTCAGCCACGTTTCGATCAATAGACTCGATCAATCCGTCGAGCCGCGTGACCAAAGTTTCAAGATCGCCCAGCTCGACGGCGAACTCAGCTTCGGATTCAGCCAAGGTCGAGAACCGATACGCGCAGTGCGATCACATCATCTGCATCGACATACTCCCGAGCTGCTTGCTCGAGATCAATTGCGATCGATGCCAGCTCCTGTGTCACAACCCGGGCACGAGTACACAGCTTCTCCCAATGAGCATCGAACGCACTACCGGAAGCACCAACCCAACCATCGGCCATACGTTCGACATCAGGTTGTACTGAACCGAGTGCGCGAGCAAGCTCATCGGCAACACGGTAAGTCGACCGACACAAACCATGCAATTCCCCCGGCACCACCGACAACGGTTCAGATCCCATCAACACCTCCCCCATCGAACGTCCAGCATCTGTTGACCTATCGAGCAGCTGTCCGTTAGACGCAGCAGCGCCGTCCGCGGTTCCACTCGGATGGCAGTCGAGAGTCTGCAGCGAGTGACCATGCACCTGGCCGTCGCCCACTTCTGCTAATCCCGTCGCGCTCGTCTGCGTTCCTCCGGGGTGAAAGCCGATACCGAACGCGCATCGACACCGGCCCATCGCTTCCGATGCTGGTAGTCCGCCACCGAATCGAAGGCTGCCGTCACGCCGACCGACGTCGAGACGTACGTCATCGATTTGTCCCGCTGAAAGCCCAGATCGGCACCCACCTCGACGGCGTCGATGTTAGATCCCAGGAAAACGAAGTTGCTGATACTCGTGACGCCACTGCCACCCACGATTGCGCTGCAATGGTTGGAGAGTCGCATCAACTCGAAATACGGCGGTCGGTGATCTCAGTGGATCGGCGCACGCCGAGGGCTACGGTCCGTCTTTCGAACGCAATCCCGACTGCCGACCGGACCAATGCTGATACCTCCGGCGATCGGACTCCGGCCGGCCACCCGATGACCGTCGTGATCATCGGCGCATCAACGACAGGTACGGCCACATGCTCGGGCCACTGCCACGCCCGACTCGACGCTGGGATCACCAGCAGCGCCTGACCCAGCGCGACCAGTTGGGCGATCTGCGATTGAGCGCGCACCTCAGGCCCGGGTCCCTTCGGATAGGTTCCGTCGAGCTGTGGCCATCGGGCCATCGGTAGATCCGGGACGTCGCGGATATCGTCCATGCTCAGTTCGTCTTTCGCGGCCAAGGGGTGATCACGCGGAACGATCGCGACCTGCCCCTCGGTGAGGAGGTCCTCGGAGTCGAACCCGACGAGGTCGTCGACGGGGCGATGCATCAGCGCCACGTCGGCATCACCGCGGCGAAGATATTCGGCCTGCTCACCGACTTCACACAACACGACATCCACGTCAGCGGGGTACACATCGAGAACGCGGCGTAGGAGCTCGTGGGACGCACCGGCTTTGGTTACCAGTTTGACTCTGGTACCAGCGGCTCGTGCTCGCTGCGCTGCCGCTGCGACCGCGTCGAGCGCCGTCGCAGCGTCCCTCAGGAACACAGCACCGGCAGCAGTGAGTGCGACTCCGCGGCGATTCCGATCCAGGAGCGCGACGCCTAGTCGGCGCTCCATCCTGCTGATCGCTCGCGAGAGCGGTGGCTGGGCGATCCCCAGGCGTTGCGCTGCGCGCCCGAAGTGCAGCTCCTCGGCAACGGCGATGAAGTACCGGAGTTCGCGTGTTTCGAGATCGTCCACTGGGACAGCGTAGCTGTGATACCCGTCGAGTATCACAGGTTGGTCGATCGGTATTGGACGCACTTGCTCTCGACGCCGACGATGGATCGCATGACGACAAAGACCGCGCTGATCACCGGTGCCAACAAAGGGATCGGCTTTGCTATCGCACACGGACTCGGAATGCAGGGAATCAGAGTGGGAATCGGGGCCCGCAACGATGCACGACGACAGGACGCGGTCGCCAAGCTTCGTGCTGCGGGCATCGATGCGTTCGGAGTCCCCCTCGATGTCACGTCGGACCACAGCGTTGCGGCCGCCGCCAACTCCATCCGCGACCTGGACATACTGGTGAACAACGCAGGCATCTCCGGCGGCGACCAACAGAATCCGACGACGCTGGATATCGACGTATTGCGGACTGCATTGGACACCAACGTATTCGGGGTCATCAGAGTGACGAACGCATTGCTTCCGACCCTTCTTCAGTCTTCCTCGCCACGCATTGTCAATGTCTCGAGCAACATGGGCTCGCTCGCGCTACAGACCGGCCCGATAATGGCGGCATATGCTCCATCCAAGACCATGGTGAACGCGATGACCGTGCAGTACGCACGGCAACTCGTGGACACTGCGGTGATCGTGAATGCGTGCTGCCCGGGCTATGTGGCAACGGATTTCACCGGATTCGCATCCACACGCACGCCGGCGGAGGGTGCGCGCATCGCACTGCAGCTCGCCACCCTGCCCGACGATGGCCCGCGGGGCGGATTCTTCGACGACGCCGGATCGGTGGCCTGGTGAGACTCTCGGTTCCGATCCGACCACCGCCGGCGGTGTCGAGGAGAAGTAGTAGACCGCCCCCTCCTACTCCCCTCTCGCTCGTCTGCGATCCTCCGGGCTGAAAGCGGACACCGAAGGCGCATCGACACCGGCCGATCGCTTTCGATGCTGATACTCCGCCACCGAATCGAAGGCTGCCGTCACGCCGACCGACGTCGAGACGTACGTCATCGACTTGCCGCGCTGAAAACCCAGATCGGCACCGACCTCGACGGCGTCGATGTTCGATCCCAGAAACACGAAGTCCCAGCTGTAGTCCTCCTGCCGGTGAATCAGCTCCCGCACAGCAGAATTCGTCCACTCCCGGCTCGCGTTCTCGTGACCGTCGGTCATCACGAGCACCGTCACCGAGCCGGGACGGTCGTCTTCCGGTATCGCGGCCAGCCCGATGCCGACCTCGCTGACGAGCCGGCCGATCGCGTCGTACAACGCGGTGCTCCCCCGCGGCTCGAGCACGAGCGGGTCCACATCCTCGATGGGCGTGTTGTCGTAGACCAGCTCGTACCGGTCGTCGAACTGCGCGAGCGTGACCACAGTCCGACCGTCGGCCTCACGCTCCTTGGTGATGAACGAGTCGAATCCGCCGCGGGTGTCGTCGGCGATGGAATGCATCGAGCCGGACCGGTCGAGCAGTGCAGCGACGAGGGACAGCTGAGGGTTGGTCATAGTTTCCTCCTTCAGGTCGCAGCCTGAACTGCGTCGAATGAATTGATTTGAGGTACAACGGAAGAGCGATGATCGATGGCTACCGCAGCGCAACCGTCGTACCGCCTGAGAACGCCGAATCATGCAGCTCGATCTCGGCAGGCACGGTCCCGACGGGGACGTCGAACACGACGGTCGTGTCCAGCGCGTTGCCCGGATTAATCTGTTCGTAGCCGATGCCCTCATCGAGGTAGGCAGTCGCGAGGCTGTCGACCGAGTACCGCTTGCCGTCGGCGTCGAGCAACTTCTGCGAGGACGCGTCCAAGCTCTGTGCTCGGTCGCCGATGTTGCGCACGGTCATCGTCACCTGGACGTACTCGCCCTGCGCAGTCTGCGTCAGGTACTCCGAGCCGACGGTCGCGACGGGTGGCGCGACCGCGGTGACGACGAACTCGAACTTGCCGTCGCGCACCGGGACTCCGATCCCTGGACTACTCGGCTCGGCCGGGGCCGCAGGAGCCGCTTCTTCCGACGACGGGGAACCGGCCGGCGCGGGAGCCGTCGGGCTCTCCGAAGAGCCACCACCGATGAGCCGAATGAGGACACCCAGCACGACGATTACCAGGATGACGGTCAGGATCTTGTGTCGGGCAAACCAACTCTTCTTCTGCTCGGGAGCGGGCGGAGCGTACTGCTGCTGGGGGTTCGGGTTGTGGTTGGTCATGTCGAAATTCCTCTCGTTCGGCGATGCATCAACCACACCGCAGTCAGCCCTGTCCGCGCCTCGGCTGACCGGTCGGTGCGCCTCCTTCTTTCGGTCGCATCCGATCGGTCATGCGGGCCGTTCGGACGATTCGCAATGTCGGTGCTCGGCCGTACGCTGCAGTTCGTGAGCACCACCGGACAGGCACCCTGCGCCGCACAGCCTGGACGACGGCGGCGGTGGCCTTCAGCCTGTTCTGCTCGATGATGACCGCCGGGTTGGCGGGTGCGTCCGGGACGCCGGGGTGGAACCTGGGCCTCGGCGTCGCGCTCAACCTGATCGCAGGCGTCGCCTTGATCTGGCGACACGAACGGCCATGGGTCGTTCTGGGTTTGGCGTTGGCCGGGCCGCTGTTCTTTGCGACCGATGCGACAGCAGCGTTGATTGCCCTGTTTGCCGGATGTGCGTTCGCACGAACCAAGCCGCTGGTGATAGCTGCCATCGCGGTATACGTCGCGTGCGGGGTGTCGTTGACGTACGACGCGCATCGCAGTCGGTACTACTCCGTCCTGACCATCGGTTCGACGAAGGCCGAGGATGGGTCCATGCCGGTGGAATGGGACGTCCCGGTGTGGATTCCGTGGGTCGTCGCGGCAGTGCTCGTCGGGTTGGTCGTGGGTGGAGCAATGCTGCACCGCACGCGATCCGACCTGACGGAGGCTGTGGTCACCCGAGACAAGGTGACGGTGGAGTCCAACGCTCTTCGTGAGGAGATGCTGCTGAATGCGGAACGTGCCCGCATTGCCCGCGACATGCACGACACCCTCGCGGCCAGCCTCAGCCGCATCTCACTGTTTGCAGGCGGAATGCAAGTCAACAGCGCCGATGGACCCGAGAAGGTGGCCCAAACTGCATCGATGATTCGGCAGACCGCCCACGATGCGCTCGACGAGCTCAAGCGCATCATCGGCGTGCTGCGCGGATCGGCCGATGCCTCGAGCGGTGGCCGGCAAAGTTTCGAGGGCATCTCCGATCTGATGCACACTGCGCGAGACGCAGGCTTGCACACGACGATGATGCTCGACGTGACGCCCGGCGAAATCGGCGCTGCAAGCAGTCATGTGGCGTATCGGGTGGTGCAGGAAGCGCTCACCAATGCGCAAAAGCACGCTAGCGGTTCCACCATTCGGGTGGTGGTGTACGGGTCCGATCAGACGGGCGTGCGCGTCGATGTGCGCAATCAGCTGATGGGTCAACCGGCGTTCGAGCACGGGTCGGGCACGGGGTTGGCAGGGTTGGCCGAACAGGTCCGCGGGGTGGGCGGCACATTCGCGGCCGGCCCGCAGCCGGGTGAATTCGTGGTCTCGTGTTGGTTGCCGTGGTACTCCTGACGGACGGTGTCGGAAGCGCGTTCTAAGCTCAGCGAACCATGACAGCGCCAGCCGTGATCACCGTTCTGATCGTCGACGACGACCCCTTTGTTCGACGTGGTGTGTCGGAAATCTTCGCGAAGACCCCGGACATTTCGGTGGTGGCCGACGTGGAGGACGGCGACCAGGTGCCTGCTGCTGTTGCGGCTTTCCGGCCGCACGTGGTGTTGATGGATCTTCAGATGCGCCGACTCGGCGGACTGGACTCCACCCGCGAGTTGATGACGCTGGCCCATCCGCCGAAAGTCATTGCGATGACGGCGATGGATGTGGACGATCTGGTGGTACGGGCCATCGAGGCTGGTGCACACAGCTTCTTGAGCAAGAGCGAGGCACCCGAGACGTTCCATCAGTCGGTTCGAGCAGTGGCATCCGGCAACACGTTGTTCAGTGAGGATTCGCTCCGAAAAATTGTGGCAACGTCGGTGTTGCCGGCGGCCCCGACGTCGGCGTCGATGGATGCGCTGAGCCCGAGGGAGCGAGATGTGTTGCGCATCTTGGCTACTGGTTCGACCAACGCGGATATATCCTCGGAGCTATTCCTCAGCGAGACGACGGTGAAGACCCATATCTCTGGGATATTCATGAAACTTGGTGTGCGCAATCGAGTCGAGGCGGCGCTGGCTGCCTTCCGGGCGGGAATGGTCACGTGAGCGGACCGAGCCTGAACCGGTGACCCGAGGCAGCACCCGTCCTGCGCGAAACTGGCGGAGCGATTGCTAACTTAAACGAGCGTTGGTAGGTACTTCGGTGAGCGACGACCGCGCAAGAGCGATCAAGGCCGCATTGAGGGCATCCTTCGCAATGGTCGATGGAGTGAAAGATCCGTCGAACGCCTGACTGCAGAGTAACTCCAGCCGCGATGTCGTGCGTCGAAACCACTGGCGCATTGATCAATATCGGCGGCAGTGACGTGACCTCGGCGGTCACTACCTTCGCCAGTCCGGGCAGGCCAAAGCGGCAATGCTTCACACTCTTCGCAAGTTTGCGCACGCTTCAGCAACCGACGGCCGAGAAACGCCGTCCACCTCACGTCCGTGAGTTATAATCGACGTTGAAGATCAGAAGACTAAAAGGAGAATCAGTGTACGACCAAGATTTGCTTGAAATGAACATTTCCCTCGATAAAATTTATCTGGACCCTAACAATCCTCGATTCACGAATCTGAAATCGAAGATCCCCGACAAAAGAGCCCACGAAGAACAGGTCCAAAAGAATACGGACGTTAGCATTCAGAAAGAAGGGGTCGAAGAGCTTGTCGGTAGCATTATTCAGAACGGATTCTTACCTCTGGATCGAATCGTAATTCGCGAACTTGAAATTGGAAGTGGTAGATATGTCGCAGTCGAAGGAAATCGGCGCGTCGCAGCACTCAAAACAGTTGAAAAGAGAATCAGCGGCGCTCTGATTGAAGAGTCCGATCTAAACGAGGAGGGTCAGGAACTACTTTTAGAATCTATACAAAGCATAAAATGCCTCGTATACACGGGTGCCCAGTCGAACGACATTGCGTGGATACTTCAGGGAATTAGGCACATTAGCGGAATTAGGGATTGGTCCCCCGCGCAGCGAGCAGAACTTGTATCACGAGAAATCGATGAGGGTGGTTTAAAATCCCGCCAGGTGGGTCAGAAGCTTGGAATATCAACACAAGCCGTGAATAGACTGTACAACGCCAACCGAGGCCTCCAGCAAATGCTCTCCGATGAAGACTACTCGAGCCGTGCAAAAAAAGAATATTTCACACTCTTCGAAGAAGCACACAGGAGGCCAAACATAAGGAACTGGCTTGGCTGGAATGAAGCAAGCAAGAACTACGAGAACATTGATAACCTGCAGACATTCTACGAGCTGGTCGGTGAAGATCCGGAAAACGGCAGTAAGCGAAGAATTCACGACCCGCGCCAAATTGGCGCTCTGGAGCAGCTAGTCAAAAACAACCGAACTGACCTGATCGACAGCGTGCTGCAGTACGCCATGCCGATCGACGAGGCCAAAGGCCGTCTTGACGAATCGTCAGCAAAGCACGATTGGAAAGCTGAGATTCAGCGAGCGACAAAAGCGCTTGAAAGCCTTCCTGCGACAATGCTCATGTCACAGCCGAAAGATGTTTCGTCATCGCTTCAATCACTCGCTGATGTTATCGCGTCTCTTCTCGCTGCGGTATCAGCCCCCAAGCAAGGCGATTCCGCCTCGGAGACTTCGTAAGCAATGAATGCGCTGAAAATCGTTCGAGAAGAGGCATATACCCTCGCCACTTCAACGCAGCCCAGAAAGTCAGTGCACGTCCTGAGTCACCTATCGTGCGCGTTTGTGAAATCAGGTTACTCTTCCATGCAAAGCGACGAATTGGCTGAGCAATGGCTGGGGCGATTTTGCAACATTTTGAGACATTTACAGATCGCACGTGGTCTGCGGAGGGAATTGACCCTCCGCTTTACGCATCTACACTGCAGGCAGACGTGCTTTTAGGGGTAAATCACAAATACTTCCGGGGGGGTACAACTGGAGAAAACTTACGCATAATCGAGTTTGTAAAGTGCTGCGAACCCCGTGAATTTGTATGGTCTTGCGCGGTAGCGCTCGCATATTCAGGCGCTTCTAGAGTCTACGTAGTTGATGGATCCAACGATGGCGGTATAGACGTCTTAGGACTTTATCAGACGAGCCCGATCCAGGCTTTATGCATATCTATTCAAGCAAAAGCGTGGACCGGGGTCCTATCTGGGCAACACGTAGAAGACGTGGTAAATAAATATTTGTATGGACTGCAAAAGCCCGTTTGGCATATCTATGACTCGTTAATTGATATCAATTCTCAGCCGGGATTCTCGAGGGCACTGGTCATTGCCTCGCGTGACGGCTTTGGCTCGTCGGCATTGACCACTTCACGAAAGCTTGCGAACGTATGCTGGAATTCCTACAAGATCGGCTCTTTAATACCGCCAACTTGCGATTACGAACGATTCTCCGGTCTGGTCAACCACCTCTCTGCCGATAAGATCGGCCGCACGACAAACATAGTTCCAATGATTTTATGACTTTCAACCAGACAGTGGAGCGGCATACGGTAGCTCACCAATCTTATGGTTTGTAATCTAGCGGTGTCGAATCCGTTCAAGAGCAGAGCCTATGGCCAGCCAGTCTGGCCGCGGAGTTAAGTGGCACCACGATAGGCGGAGCGCACCGTTGATCCTGTCCTCGCCGAGATCCATTGCTACCAGCACGTGACTTGGTTCGTAAGCTTGCGAAGTACACGCAGACCCGTTCGAAATAGCTGCCGTACCTTTTAGCGCGACAAGTGCTGCCTCAGAGTCCAAGCCAGGCACCGAGAAGTTCAAGGTGTGAGGCAACGCCCGTGACGGGTCTCCATTTATTAAGATACTAAGCGGAGCAAGCGCGGTTAGCGCTTGCTCCCTCAGTTGCAGCGCGTATTTTTTGCGCTCCAGGCGCTTAGCTCCGGCCAGCTCGATTGCAGTTCCAAGTCCAGCGATGAGCGGTACCGGCAAGGTGCCGGGACGAAGGCCTCGTTCTTGGCCGCCTCCAACAAATAGCGCGCTCAGTGGGATGCGCTCGTAGCCACGACGTCGAGCGATCAAGGCACCGATACCTTTCGGCGCGTAAACCTTATGACCAGACAAACTAATTAGGTCAATCCTAGAGTTGTCGAAGATGTCCGCGACTTTTCCGTAGGCCTGCGCTCCGTCTACATGAAAAAATGCACCATGGCTCGTCAGACACGCCGCAATGTCGGAGATCGGTTGAAACACGCCCGTCTCGTTGTTTGCGGCCATAACCGACACTAGGTGTGTGTCAGGACGAAGGGCCGCTGATATGTCATCCGCCGAAACCCAGCCATCAGAATTGGGTGATACTTCGGTGATCTCGAACCCACGTCTTCCGAGCTCACGAATTGGCTCCAAAACAGCTTTGTGCTCGATCTGAGTGGTCACGATGTGCATGTGTCCCGAGTCACGACCGGCTTGCTCGAGTCCAAGGATCGCAAGATTGTTGCTCTCAGTAGCCCCGCTAGTGAAGATTACCTCGTCTGGCTTGGCACCCGCGGGTGCCGCAACCTGCTCACGGGCACGATTCACGCGTTCCTTAGCGCGTTGCCCATACGCGTGCGTGCGGCTGCCGGCGTTACCGAAATCTTCCTGCAGGTAGTGGATGACCTCTGCCAGGACTTCAGGATCGATTGGCGTCGTTGCGTTGCAGTCCAGGTACACCGGAGACGCTGCAGCGGCGTCGCTCAGCAAAGAGTTGTCGGTACCCGGAGCTATCGTCATGCCCGAGACTGTACGCCAAAATCGACGCGGGTGTTCGTTAAACCCGGCGTGTTGTTCGGATGTATAGTTCCGTACATCACCGACCAACGTTTGGAGAGACATGGTCAAGCAGTCCAGCTCGGTAGTTGCTCGAAGCCCGGGCTTCGAGTACGTCTTCCCTGCCATCCGGGGGGTTCAAGCCGGGCGGGGCTACTTCGTGACCATGTGCCCCTTGAGACTAATACCGCGCCTGTTCCTGTTTGACGATGAGGAGCTTGTCCCGGAGATGCGTGCGCAGCGGACGCTCAACAAGGCACGAGTACCGGAGATCGCTCGCTACGTGGTCGAAAATCCGGACAGCTACGTCTTCTCAGCGCTCACGGCGTCAGTCGACGCCGACGTCACCTTCGAGCCCTTCGGCGGCGGTGGACCGAATGACCGCATCGGCACGCTTACCATCCCTATGTCGGCCAAGTTCGTGATCAACGATGGCCAGCATCGTCGCGCGGCGATCCAGGAAGCTCTGAGTCAGAACCCAGACCTTGGTGACGAGACCATCGCTATCGTCATGTTCCTGGATCTCGGGCTCAAGCGTTGTCAGCAGATGTTTGCAGACCTGAACAGGTACGCCATCCGACCCGCAAAATCGATCAGTGTGTTGTACGACCATCGAGATGACCTGTCGGCCATCACGCGCGTCGTTGTCTTCCAGTCCGACTTCTACAACGATCTGACGGAGACCGAGTCGAGCAACTTGGCAACCCGCTCACGGAAGCTGTTTACGTTGTCCGCGATGTACAGCGCAAACCGGGCACTTCTCGACGGTCTCGATGACAGCAGTTTCGATCAGAAAGTCGAAATGGCTCAGGTCTTCTGGGACACCGTCTCGAAGTACATCCCCGAGTGGACTCAAGTTCGCCAACGCGAAGTCAGCGCCGGCGAAATCCGCAGGGACTTCATACACAGCCACGGCATCGTGTTGCACTCACTCGGCAAGGTCGGCAACAGCATTCTGCGGGACACACCAGACAAGAAGAAGTGGCCAAAGATTCTGAAGCAACTCGGAGACATCGATTGGCATCGATCGAATTCGTCCGTATGGGAAGGCCGGGCAATGTCCGGTGGTCGCGTCTCGAAGAGCGCCGGCAACGTGTTGCTGACGACAGCGCTCATCAGAAGAACCTTGGGAATCCCGTTACCAGCCGACGAGCAGCGCGCCGAAACTGCATTTAATGGAGGAGACAAGTGACCATTAACCTACCGATCCGACCGCGATCTGCGTTCGACAATCTAGGGCTGTCGGGCACGATCGACGAATTGGTTGAGCAAACTCAGACTCTCTACCTCGAAGACGGTATCCCGTGGGTCATCGGTTATTCAGGTGGTAAAGACTCGACCGCTGTACTGCAGCTGGTTTGGATGGCCATCGCTCGCTTGGAGCCGGAGAAGCGAACCAAGCAGATTCATGTCATCAGCACCGACACATTGGTCGAGAACCCCATCGTTGCGGCGTGGGTCACGCACTCGCTGGAGACGATCAGGGCCGCTGCAACCCAACAGGATCTGCCGATCGAACCTCACCGTTTGACGCCTGCTGTCGCGGACACATTCTGGGTCAACTTGGCGGGTCGAGGATACCCTGCCCCACGGCCCAAGTTCCGGTGGTGCACAGAGCGGCTGAAGATCAAGCCCTCCAACAGTTTTATCATTAACATGGTGAAATCCCACGGAGAAGCGATACTGGTCCTGGGCACGCGTAAAGCTGAGAGCTCCGGTCGGTCACATCGAATGTCCGAGCTAGAGTCACGTCGGGTACGAGATCTACTCAGTCCCAACGACTCTCTTCCCAACTGCCTCGTCTACTCGCCTGTTGAGAATTGGTCCAACGACGATGTATGGACCTTCCTCATGCAAACCAAGAACCCATGGGGATACTCGAACAAAGAGCTTCTTACCATGTATCAAGGTGCCTCGTCCGATGGAGAGTGCCCGTTGGTCGTCGACTCCTCCACCCCGAGCTGCGGTGATAGCCGGTTTGGTTGCTGGACATGCACACTGGTCGACAAAGACAAGTCGATGTCGGCGATGATTCAGAATGACGAAGAGAAAGAGTGGATGCTTCCACTCTTAGAGCTTCGTAACGAACTCGATGTAGCCGATGACAGACATCTCCGCGATTTTCGCCGTATGAACGGGAGCGTCCAGCTCTTTCACGACCGAACCATCCCGGGCCCATACACGCAGAAGTCACGCGAACGATGGGTACGTAAGCTACTCGAAGCTCAGACATGGATTCGCGCAAACGGGCCGAAGATAGTCGAAAACCTTGAGTTGGTGACACTTCCGGAGCTCGAGGAAATTCGTCGGTTGTGGGTAGTCGAGAAGCACGAGTTCGAGGACAACCTGCCCGCCATCTATCGCGAAGTGACTGGCGAGGATTTCCCTGGACGCCCACTCGACGAGCATCTCCCCCTCGGTCCAGAGACGGTCGCCATCCTCCAGGAAGTCGTGGGCGACGACAGACTCCATTTTGAGCTCGTACGCGAGCTGCTCGACATCGAGCAGCGACACCGTTCACAAGCCCGCCGTGCCGGTCTTTTCGACTCTCTTACGAAGGCGATGCGCAGAGGTTTCTACGATGACGAGGACGACGCCCTAAACCGGGCTAACAAGCGGCGTGACGCGATTGAACGTGAGAGCGACTCCGACACACCCAGCGATCTCGACATTGCAGCGGGGTACGTTCGCGCAGTTCCGACAGGGGCAACAGATTGATACTCGATCATCTGGTCTTACAAAACGTCGGCACCTTCTCGGCGAGACACAAAATAGAACTCACACCGAAGTCGTCGACCAAGCCAATTATTTTGGTCGGCGGATTGAACGGTGCTGGCAAGACCACAATTTTGGAGGCAATTCACCTCGCGTTCTACGGAACGCTGGCTCAATCGACAGGGCGTCGAACCGGAAGCTACGAGAACTACCTCCGTAGCCTGGTGCACCGTGGTGCCGCTCCCGGCTCGACTTCAGCGGTCGAGCTCGAATTTCGCGCCAACCAACAAGGAGTCGAGCATAGATACCGTGTGATGCGTTCATGGGAGGGATCGAAAGACCCCGTACGCGAACGCCTCGAAGTGGAAGTGGACGGGGTCGTGGACAAGGCTCTGACCTCGACGTGGGGCGAACACGTCGAAACCTTCCTGCCGCGCGGTATCGCGGGTCTGTTCTTCTTCGACGGTGAGCAAATCGAGGCCCTGGCCGACATGCAAAAATCGCGCGAAGTGCTCGGATCGGCGTTGTCCACTTTGTTGGGACTCGATCTGGTCGAGCGACTCGCTACCGATCTGGCCGTTTTGAGACGCCGGCACCGAATGAATCAGATACCTGAAGCCCTCAAAGCCAAAGTGGCAGAGAAGAAGGACGCGGCGTCGAACTCTCGACAGGTAGAAGAGACCACTGTCGAGTCGCTGGCATCCGCCCGGGTCGAGTTGGAGCGCGCGGAAAAGCGTCACTTCGAGCTAACCGAGCGATATCGGTCGACCGGAGGTGAACTGCTCGACAAACGTGTGGCCACCGAAAGTTCGGCGCAGCTGCATCGGGAATCTCTGGACCAGATCGAGGCTGAACTGCGAGAGGAAGCCGCCGATGTCGCTCCTTTGCTTCAGATCAGCGAGCTTCTCGAGGGGCTGGAACGGCAAAGCCTGGCGGAAGTCAATGCCACAAACCAGCGAATAGTCGCAGACGCTCTCGTTTTGCGTGACCAGGCAATCGTCGACATGCTCTCGACGGCCAGCGTCGATGCCTCTGCCTTGGACACCATCGCTCTGTACATGTCAGAAGATCGCACACGTCGTGAATCAGAAGGAACGGTGCCGCACGTGACCGGCCTTCAGAATCCAGCGGGCATCGCGTTCCTACGAGAGTCAGCACTACCGGGTGCCCGAAGACGACTTGCGTCGCTTCTGGAGCGTAGACACTCGACCCGTACGGAATTGGATCAGCTCGAGCGCGTCCTGGTTGCCATGCCAGATCCCGAGTCACTTCATGATTTGAAGGCCGAATTGGACGTTGCTTCCTCTGACCTCGTGCGTAAGCAAGCGACTCTTCAAATGGTGCAGGAAGCGCTTACATCAACCAGAGCGGACAGAGTCAAGGCTGATGCAGCATACGAGAGTGAACTAGACCGTCTCGCACACGCAGAGCTATCCACGGATGACGACACTCGGATCGTCACTCACGTAGACAAGGTCAAGGAAACTCTCGAATCTCTTCGTGGGGCGGCCACACGCCGATACCTGGGAAGGATCGGAGAGCTCGTCCTCGAAGCGCTGCAACGGCTACTTCGCAAAGAGTCCCTCGTGGCTTCGGTAAATATCGACCCCGATACCTACACAGTCGAACTTGTAGGGAGAGACGGAAACGTACTTCCAGCCAACCAGATGTCTGCTGGTGAACGTCAACTACTCGCAGTCTCGCTGCTCTGGGGCTTGGCGCGGGCGTCCGGACAACCGCTACCAGTTGTCGTCGACACGCCGCTGGGCAGGCTGGACGGATCTCATCGAGGCCACTTGGTCGACCGATACTTCCCGTATGCAAGCCATCAAGTGATCCTCTTGTCCACGGACACCGAGATCGACGAAATTACTTATGCGCGAATCAAGAAATTCGTTGGCCGCGCGTACAGACTCGATTTTGACCAGGCAACGAACTCCACGTCCGTGCTGCCCGGCTACTTCTGGGAGTAACTAAAGTGCCACTCGAACATGTTCGCTTGTCCCAAACCGCCCGCGACCAACTAGTAACACTCAAACGGCGCACCAAGATCGAACATTGGAACGTTCTGTGCAGGTGGGCTCTGTGCCGATCGCTCGCCGAACCGACGGTCCCCCCCGCCATACGACTCGTTACCGACAGCAGCGTTGAGATGACCTGGAAAGTCTTCGCCGGTTCTCACGGAGAAACACTATGGGCACTAATGAGATACAGGTGCCACCGAGATGGACTGCCGTTGGACGAAGACACTGTTGCCAACTATCTCCGATTGCATCTTCACCGAGGAATCGGATACTTGATTGGTGACACCCGTTCTTCGGACATCGGGGGGCTGGTCAAGCTTGCGCTGACAGAGTAGGTCATTGGCATGCATCTGGAGAACGTTGCTCGGCACAGGACCGCCATGGCGCGGACAGCCCTGTCCAGGCCCGTAGAAACCGCCCTTGCGGACCAAATCCTCACGACAGGTATGTCGTTTTTCGACTACGGGTGCGGGCGGGGGGACGATCTGCGGGGCTTGTCTGCCTTGGGTTACCGGGCATCCGGCTGGGACCCTGGCCATCGTCCTGAGGCAGTCAGATCTTCTGCAGACGTGGTCAACTTAGGGTTCGTAGTCAACGTGATCGAAAACCCTGCTGAGCGGCTAGAGACAGTCAGGTCCGCCTGGGGGCTTGCGCGGCGAGTTCTGATCGTGTCCGGGCGACTTGGTTGGGTCCCCAGGTAGAAGTCCAGTGTCTGTGTGAGTTTCGTGTCCGAGAATGGACACAGGAGGAAATTCACGAATCATGGCACGCAGACACACCCCCGAGCAGGTCATCGCCAAAGTCCGGCAGGGCCAGAAAATGCTCAATGACGGACGCCCGATGGTCGAGGTCATCAAGGAGCTTCAGGTCACCGAGGCGACTTGGTACCGCTGGCTGAACCAGTACGGGTCCGAGAAGAACGCCGAGGCGTCCAAACGGACCAAGGAGCTGGAGAAGGAGAACGCCCGGCTCAAGCGCCTGCTGGCCGAGAAGGAACTGGCCATCGACATCCTCAACGAGGTGGCCAAGGGAAAATTCTAAGCCCCGAACCCCGCCGCCGTGCCGTGCGCATGGCGGTGGAGAAGTTCGGGGCTTCCGAACGCTTCGCGTGCGCGCTTCTGGGCCAGAACCGGTCCGCGTTCCGCAAGAAGAAGCCCGACATGGGCTTCGAGGAAATGCAGCTCCGCGCAGCCTTGCGCGCCGTCGCCGGCAAGCACCCCGCGTGGGGCTGGCGGAAGGCCCCGCTGGCACCTGCTCGCCCAGCCGGAGTGGGGACGGTCGTGGCG
>NZ_BAOX01000053.1:0-22974 GCF_000813105.1 Rhodococcus sp. BS-15
CCGCCCCGCGAAGCGCCCGTCCGAATCGCTGGTGCTGTCGCTCCGATCCCCGCCCTCGGGGACTTTCGCCAGCCAGACCGGATTTTGTCCCGGCCGGGTGAGGTCGTGGTGCAGCGTCGCCGCCGCCTTGCCCGTGGACAGGCCGTCCCACAGGGCGGATGCGCCCCAGCCGTAGCCGGACACTGCGCCGATCCCGGTGATGTCGATGCCGTGAGAGCTCATCGTCGAAATCCGTTTCTTTTCGAGGTACGCGAACCGGATTCGGTTCGCTCCTCGATTTAGCCCCGCAAACCGGCATCAGGTCCAGTCGAGAAAAGGGACATACAGTCCGAAACGGACGTGAGTCGCCAACGGCACGTTGGTAAGTGGTTCAATCGGGTGTTGACCGTCCGCCTACGATCGCGAGGACCGAGCATGGCTCCAGGGGAGCGTGATGGCGTCGGCGACCCTCGATCGCTTCCCGCGTCGCCCGGACTCGCCGATCGTTACCGAGTTCTCGTCGAGCATTCACCGGACGCGATCGGTGTCCATCGACGCGGCATCCTCGTCTACCTCAACCCAGCCGGGATGCGGTATCTGCGCGCCGAGGATCCTGCGGACGTCGTCGGGCATCCGATCACGGAGTTCATCGCCACCGAATCGGTGGGACCCATGCTCGAGCGGATCTCTGCCCTCGACGCACACGGCACTGCCAGCGCCGCGTCGGAGGCAACGGTGCTGGCCCTCGACGGTACGACGCTGACGATGGAAGCGGTATCGGTGCGCACCGTGTGGAACGGTGAGGCGGCGTTCCAGGTCATTCTTCGGGATCTCACCGAACACAAGGCCGCGCAGAAGGCGCTGCAGAAGCAAGCCGCGCTGGTCGAGCACGTCAGCGATGCCATCATCGGTGTGTCAGCCGACGGTCTGGTCTCGAGTTGGAATCCTGCTGCGGAGTCGGTCTACGGGAGACCGGCAGCGGAGGTGCTCGGTCGTGACGTCTCGACGGCCGTAGGGGTGCCCTGCGACCCGGCCGCGATTCTCGCTGTCGGCGGCCGACTGTGCGATTCCCATCGGCGTGCGGACGGGTCGGCGCTCGCGGTGATCGTTTCGGCTGCTCAGATGCCCGACGGCTACGTGTTGGTCTGCGCCGACCAGAGTGCAGTACGCACAGTCGAGGAACATTTCACCGCGGTCGTGGAATCCCTGGAGGCAGGTGTCGTCGTTCTCGATCACACCGGCCGAATCGAATCGGCGAACCTGGCTGCGAAGACCATTCTCGACATTCAGGTCGGATTGGCGACTGCAGGGCAGGCGTCGGTGCTTCCGTTCCGGGTGTACGGCACCGACGAAGCGCCGATTCACCCGTTCGAGCATCCCGTCGCCGTCACCAGGAAAACCGGCGAGCCCTGCCAGGCGGTGATCGGGATCGAACGTCGCCGAGACGGCCGAAACTTCTGGCTGTCCTTGACGGCGACGATGCTCACCGCGGGCGACCCGACCCCCTCGGTCGTCGCGACGTTCGTCGACATCACCGACACCTATCGGATGAGCATGAAGCTCGAGCATGCGGCGACACACGACGATTTGACCGGATTGCCGAACAGGCCGTTGATCCTGGCTCGTCTGGACGAACAGCTGGCGGAGCCCGATCGCGAGGACTCCATGGCCGTGCTGTTCATCGACCTCGACAACTTCAAGACCATCAACGATCTGCACGGTCATACCGTCGGCGACGCCGTTCTGGGAGTGGTCGCAGACCGTCTGACGCGAGCTCTTCCGGCCGACGCCTTCGTGGGTCGGATCGGGGGCGACGAGTTCGTGGCGGTCGTGTCGCGTTGTGTGGGTACCGAGGCCGACGATGTTCGCGCCGAACTCGCCACACCTATCACGGCCGCCGGGCGGGTGTTGACGGTGACGGCGAGCATCGGTGGCGTCACCGTCGATCGCGACGACACCCGAAGTGCTTTGGACATACTCGACGATGCCGATCACGAGATGTACCAGGCCAAGCCTATTTCGCAGTACATTTCGCATTCATAACAACATCGGTAGCGATCTGTTGTATCTGTTACCAAAGGTACGCATGGTGCGTATGGGTCGGCCATACTTCTTCGGTGATATCGACCGTACGTAGGTTCCTGTTCGTCGTACCGATGGTGATCCTGGCGGTCGCCGGGCTGATGTTCTCCACTGCGGGAACCGGTGCCGCTGCACCCTCTGCGTGGCGCTACACGATGGTGGCGTTCAGCAACGACAGCGATCGAGACATGGATGTCTACGAATCCAGCGACGGCACCGACTTCACCGCACTGCAGACATCGGCGTACCGACCTCCGTCCGGTGTGGTGCGCGATGCGAGCATATTCCGGCACACCGACGGTATGTACTACGTGACGTACACGACGGGCGGCGGGGCGAACATCGGCTTCGCGCGCAGCAGCGACCGCGTGAATTGGACGTTCCTGCAGAACTTCCCGATCCCGTTCTGCTGCGCTTTCCTGCCGGGCACCGGAGCCGGCACCGGATCGGCCAGCCCGCCCGGATTCAGCGGATCGGCCGGATTCTCGGACGGACCGTCACTGTCTCCGTTCACCACGAAGGCATGGGCACCGGAGTGGTTCGTCGAGGGCGACCGCGTCAGCGTCATCGTGTCGCTGTCGACCGGCGGCGGGTTCGTCCCGTATCTGATGACGGCCATGGATCCGGGCCTGAGGATGTGGAACTTCCCGGTTCCGTTCGTCGGCATCGGTGCGGACCACATCGACACCACGGTGGTCAAAGTGGGGCCGACCTACCACGCACTCACCAAGAACGAGACCAACAAGGTCATCGAACACTGGACGGCACCGTCGTTGATCGGTCCGTACACCCTCGTCCCCATCCGCGATTTCGGACCACTGAAAGAAGGTCCGGCCGTCATCGAATTACCCGACGGCACATGGCGGTTGTACTACGACGACTACACCAACCGGAAGTACTTCTACTCCGACAGTACCGACGGGTTGAACACCTGGTCCGAGCCTCGGGAACTCCCGGGTGTGTCGGACACCGTCCGCCACATCGGTGTGATGAGAGAGCCCGCCTGACAGTGGTTTTCGTGTCAGTCGGTGGCTCCTGCGAGTGCTCGTAACCCGGCCGCGATGAACTCCCCGGTGGCCTCCGCGGCCTTGCCTGCACCGTCCCCGGTGTCGGAGCCCGACAGTGCGCGGTGGGTGATTCCCTCGCCGATCACTCCGAGCTTGAAATTGGCGAGGGCGAGGTAGAAGCCCCAATCGTGAAGATCCCGACCGGATCCCACTGCGTAGTGTTGCGCCAGGTCTGCCGCCGAGGGGTACCGATCGCTCGTCCACGCAGCGTCAGCGCCGAGGACTGCATCGAAGACCGGTTGACGATAGATGCACATCAACGCAACGTCGGTCAGGGGATCGCCGAGTGTCGACATCTCCCAGTCCACCACCGCGGCAACGGAACCGACGTCGTCGGCGTCGAGAATGGTGTTGTCGACCCGATAGTCGCCGTGCACGATGGACGACGCAGATCCTGCCGGTACTGCCGCTTCGAGCGCGCGATGCAGCCGTTCGACATCGGGTAGGTCGCGAGTCTTGACTCGTTCCCACTGCCGAGCCCACGTGGCGACCTGCCGCGAGACGAACCCGTCGGGTCGGCCGAAGGTGTCCAGGCCGACGGCAGCTGGATCAACCGCGTGTAGTCGCGCGAGAACTCGAACCAGCTCCGCGGCATTGGCAGTGACCTGCTCGTCCGTCAGATCGTCGAGATCCTCGCGCGTGCGGATCACCCGACCCGGGACGAACTCCACGACGGTCATGGGTGCACCAACGCAGAACCGTCTCGGTCGAACGCGACGGTTCGAGCGACCGGTACATCGGTGCCCGCCAGCGCCTCGGTGACGGCCCACTCTCGGGCCATGTCATGCGCGGAGGGCGTGAGCCCGCTGGTGGGAGGTCGACGGACGACCCAGGTCGAGGTGTCGTCGTACGCCCGGTAGGTGAGGTTGGACCGACCACCACTGATCATCTCGACCGACAGTGCGCCGTCGACGTCGATTCCGTGTCCGCGTAGGAACCGTTCCAGCGCATCGCGATTCATGCCCGGCAGTTCGCTCACGACTGTGCCTCCCACGCTGCGCGCTTGGCTGCACCGATCGTCCGTTTGGCGATTGCCCACCGGTGTACCTCGGACGGGCCGTCGTAGACGCGGAACGGGCGCACTTCGCGTGAGAGCCTGGCCAACGGAAGATCGTCGGAAACCCCGAGACCCCCACACATCTGGATGCTGCGGTCGACGATTCGGAAGATGGCCTCGGCCGCGAACGTCTTCGCGATCGACGTCTCGTTGGACGCGTGCCCACCTCGATCCAACTCGAAGCACGCCACCGTCAGCAGCGCCCTGGTGGCCGCGATGTCGATCTCGTTGTCCGCGACCATCTTCTGCACCATGCCAAGATCTCCGAGCTTGCCGCCGAACCCTTCACGTCGGGC
Organism: Rhodococcus sp. BS-15; assembly: GCF_000813105.1. Classification (NCBI taxonomy): domain Bacteria; kingdom Bacillati; phylum Actinomycetota; class Actinomycetes; order Mycobacteriales; family Nocardiaceae; genus Rhodococcus; species Rhodococcus sp. BS-15. Next base: position 4,482 of record NZ_BAOX01000053.1, read on the forward strand.
CACCTGCGCGACGGCGATGTCGTGCGCACGGCGGGAGGCCCCGAGCCAGCGCATCACGTGCGTCATGCGGGCAGGCCCCAACCGCACCTGGGCGTAGGCGAATCCCTCGTCTACGGCACCGAGAACGTTCTCGTCGGGCACGAACGCGTTCTCGAAGAACACCTCGCAGTGACCGCCGATCATCGCTTTGTCCAGGGTGCCGATGTGTCGGCCGACCCTGATGCCCGCGGTGTCGGCGGGTGCCAGGAACATCGTGGCCCCGCCGCGATCACCGGGCGCGCCCGAGGTGCGGGCCATGATGATGAAGAAGCCTGCGCCGTCGCGCCGGTGATGAACATTTGTGCCCGTTGATCTTCCAGCCACCCTCGACCCGCTCGGCGGCGGTGGTGAGTGCCGCGGGATCGGAACCTGCCCCCGGCGCGGGTTCGGTCATCGCGAAAGCCGACCGCACGTCACCGCGCGCGAGCGGAGCGAGAAACTGCTCTTTCTGCGCTGCCGACGCGATGTGAGCGAGCATGTGGACGTTGCCCTCGTCGGGGGCGCCGAGGTTGAGGGCGATCGGACCGAACAACGAGTAGCCGGCTTCTTCGAACACCGGCGCGCGGTCGCTCATCGACAGCCCGTGGCCGCCGTATTCGACCGGCGCGTGCGGTGCGAACACGCCGGCGTCCTTTGCGGCCGCTTGCATTTCGACGCGCAGCTCGTCGCCCCCCGGCGTCGGCGATGTTGCCCAGGAATCGGTCTTCGATGGGAAGCACATGCTGGCGGGTGAACGTGCGCGTCCGATCGATCAGCTTCTCGATGTCGGGTTCGTACGTTAGATCGATGGCCACGATGCGCTCCCATTCCGATACCGACCGAACACTCGCTCGGTCACTGGAAGGTTGGCACAATCGCTCGGTCGGGTCAAGGATTTCTGGGCAGCTACTCGTGCCCGCCGGTCGCCGCACCGACCGTACGACGGGCAATGTCGAGATAGACCGCCACCAGTTCGCTCGGAGACAACGGCCCGTCCGGTCGGTACCACGTTGCCACGCCGACACACATCGTCGTGACGGCTCGGCTGGCGTCCCTCGGGTGCGGAGTGTCGAACAGGCCTGCATCGACACCGGCAGCGACGATCGCGTCGAGCAGCCGTTGTTCCTCGTCGCGTTTGGAAATGTAGGCGGCGCGATTCGCGGGATCGAGGCTGCGAATTTCCGTCGAGCACACGAAGGCGGCGTCGCGCCGGTGAATGTGGAACAGCAGCAGCGATTCGACGACGGCGTCGAAACGGTCACTCGGCGACGAACCGGCACCGGCCTCTGCCGATCGAGTTCGTTCCAAGAGCTCGTCCATCGACGCGTCCATGATGCCGACGAGCAGAGCCTGCTTCGACGGAAAGTGGTGGTAGAGGCCGGGAACGGACAGGCCCGCCCCTGCGGCGATCTGCCGGACCGACGTCCCGTGATAGCCCTGCTCCACGAACGTGTTCAACGCCGACGACAAGGCAGGGGAGAGGTTCGAGCCCTCGTACGTTCGCCAGGTGCGGGTCGCGGTCATTCGCCCACCGTAGATGGCGAAGCGACGCGGGTGGTCCCGGAAGCACCCGGTTGACACCTCTTCTGTGATCCGCAACACTACGGAGAACTGACCGAGCGAGTGTTCGGTCGGTACGGCCGGCCAGACCGACGCCCAATCGAAAGAGTCCTCGATGACCCTCACCATTCTCGACGCGTGGCGCGCCCGAGTGTCCCGGTCGCCCGATCGGCCTGCGCTGGCGTACTTCGATGCCGTTCTCACCGTCCGCGAGGTCGACGAGGCCTCCGACGCTCTCGCTGCCGCGTTCGCGGACCGCGGAGTGAACCCCGGCGACCGCGTCGGCATCTACCTGCAGAACGTTCCGCACTACGCACTGACGTTCTTGGCGCTGTGGAAGATCGGTGCCGTAGCTCTGATCCTGAATCCGATGTACCGCAACCGAGAACTGCGACACCTGCTCGACGACGCGGAGCCCGTAGCGCTCGTGTGCGACGAGTCGGATCTCGGCGAGCTCGAAACCTCGTTGCAAGGCAGTACGATTCGGTTCTTCGTGAGCACCAGCGGACTGGATCTGCAGACTCGCAACGATCCGCGAGTGTTCGCCGCGACGACGCGGGTCACGCCCACACCCGAGAACGACATGCTCGGCCTCGTCGAGGCCTACCGCGGTCGAATGCTGGACGACACCGCACCGCAGCCGGACGATCTTGCGCTGTTGGCATACACCTCCGGAACCACGGGGCCGCCCAAGGGGGCTCGGATCTCGCACGCCAACGCGTTCGCGACGGCCTCGGACTTCGGTGAGCGTGCGGGTACGGAGGACGGCGACGTCGTCTTCGCCGTCGCTCCGCTGTTCCACATCACCGGGGCCATGCTCGATGCTGCTGTGGCTCTGGTGCGCGACTGCGTGCTCGTGTTCGCTCACCGCTTCCACGCAGGCGTCACACTGGACGCTTTCGTCGAGCATCGAGTCACCTACACCATCGGATCCATCACCGTGTTCAACGCGATCTCCGAGAGCCCCGGCGCGGACCGCAGACATTTCGCCTCCGTCAAGGCGCTGTACTCCGGCGGCGCACCCATTCCGCCGGCCACCGTCTCCGCGTTCGAGGCGAAGTTCGGGTGCTACATCCACAACGCGTACGGAATGACCGAGACCACCGCAGGCGTGATCGCGGTACCGCCAGGACTCCGGGCACCGGTGGACGCGTCGAGTGGATCGTTATCCGTCGGACTGCCCCTCCCTCGCGTGCGGTTGCGCACACTCGATCCCACCGGGCTACCCACCGAAACGGGAGTAGCCGGCGAGTTGGAAGTGTCCGGGCCGCAGGTGGTCTCGGGGTACTGGCAGAACCCGGGGGCGTCGGCGTCGACGATGCCCGAAGGTCGCCTGCACACCGGGGACGTAGCGATCATCGACGAACAGGGCTGGGTCTATCTCGTCGACCGACTCAAGGACCAGATCAACGTCTCCGGATACAAGGTCTGGCCCCGAGAAGTCGAGGACGCCCTCTACGAACACCCGATGGTGTTCGAGGCAGCCGTGGTCGGTCGTCCCGACACCTATCAAGGGGAATCGGTGGTCGCGTACGTGTCGGTCCGCAGTGGTCCGGCCGTGACCACGGACGAGCTGATGGCCTTCGCGCGCGATCGGCTCGCTGCCTACAAACGTCCGAAAGAAATCCACATCATCGACGAGCTGCCCAAGACGCAGACCGGGAAGATTCGTCGCGCAGCACTCAAACCTGTTTCAACACAGACTCACTCGAGCGAAAGTGGCACCCCATGACCGTCGGATCACCCCGCGACACCCGCTCGACACCGGACATCTCCTCGCGGAAGAAGTCGTTGTTCGCCAGCACGATCGGCAACGTACTCGAATGGTACGAGTGGAGCGCCTACGCAGTGTTCGCGCCGTTCATCGCCGCGGCGATGTTCAGCCAGAGCGATCCGGTCTCGGCCCTGCTGTCGACGTTGGCGGTGTTCGCCGTCGGATTCCTGATGCGGCCGCTCGGCGGCATCGTGTTCGGCCGGATCGCAGACAAGAAGGGGCGCAAGTTCGTTCTCGTCACCACCATGCTGATGATGGCAGCCGGAAGCCTGCTGATCGGCATCATGCCCACCTACGGAGCGATCGGGGCCTGGGCATCGGTACTGCTGCTGCTCGCCCGCATCATGCAGGGTTTCGCGCACGGCGGCGAGTCGGCGACGGCCTACTCCTACGTCGGCGAGATCGCGCCACCGAACCGTCGAGGCATGTGGGGAAGCGTCGCGTTCGTCGCGATCTTCGGTGGCTCGGCACTGGCATACACGGTCGGTGGCGTCATCACCTTGACCCTGTCCGAATCTGCTGTCGGTCAATGGGGTTGGCGCATCCCGTTCCTGCTGGGTGCACTCCTGGCGCTGTTCGCTCTGTACCTGCGCAAGAACATGGACGAGAGCGACGTCTTCGATTCGGAACAGAACAAGGTGAAGCAGGCCCCGATCGCACGCAAGACCGTCGTGAAGGCGATCGTATTGATGATCGGAATGACGTCGGGAATCACGGCGGCGCACTACACCTGGACCTCCTACGTCTCGACGTTCGCCATCACACAGCGTGGGATGAACCCCGACACCGCGTACTGGATGCTGGTCATCGCTCAGTTGATCGCGTTGGTGTCGCTGCCGTTCTTCGGTCGTCTCTCGGATTCGATCGGTCGTCGGCCGATGCTGGCCGCCTTCGCCGTGCTGATGTTCGTTCTGCAGATCCCGCTGACGATGATGATCTCGACGCAGTGGTGGACGTTGCTGCTCCCGTCGACGGTTGCATTGCTCGTCATCGCCGTTCCGGCTTCGATCCTGTCGTCGACACTGTCGGAGAGCTTTCCCACCCGACTCCGCACGCAGGCAATCGGATTCGCCTATTCGTTCTCGGTGGCGGTATTCGGCGGAACTGCGCCCTATCTCAACCAACTCTTCCTCGGCCTCGATCTGGGTTGGGTGTTCGGCGTGTACATCATGTTCCTGGCCGCGATGACCGGTGTCGCGTGCTTCTTCATGAAGGAAACCAAGGGAATTCGACTCGAAGATGTCTGAACCGACTTCGGTCGAGCTTGCTCCTGACGTGACGTGAGGTTCTACCGTCTGATTCATGAACAACAACGGTCCGATCACCTGGGGAATCGGTGACGTCGCGCGTCGAACCGGCGTCACCGAACGTACGTTGCGGTACTACGAGGAACTGGGTTTGCTCGCCCCCGACCGAGACGGCGGGGGCAGGCGTCGGTACGGCGGGGGAGACCTCGATCGGCTGTACCGAATTCGGTTGCTCCGAGAATTGGGTACACCGCTTGCCGATGTCGATCCGGAAGCGATGGACCTCCAGCACCTGACGCGGCAGCATCTGACCGACCTGGACCATCGGATGGCACAGCTCGCCCGGGTGCGCGAACGGGTTCGGGCGGTCGAGGACCGGCTTCTGCAGGGCGCTCAGCCGGGAGACGACGCCTTGTTGGACCTGCTGTCGGGCCTGTCGACCGACGAGCCGGCGGTGACCAGGCGTACCACCTTGCTCGTCTATCGAGACATCGCGGCAGCCCATTCCTACCTCGTCGACGTTCTGGGACTCGCACCGGGACCGATCGAATACGACGGCGACCGAGCAGTCCACGGCGAGGTTCACGCCGGTGACGGTGTTGTCTGGTTGCACCGCGAGGCTCCTGAACATCGGATGGTGTCGCCCCTGACCAACGGCATGGTCACCGCCTCGCTCGCTGTCCTGATCGACGACGTGGACACCCATCATGGACGGGTGTCCGCAACCGGCGCAGCAATCGACTACGCGCCCACCGACATGCCCTACGGCGTCAGGGAGTACGGCGTTCGTGATCTCGAGGGTCACCTGTGGTCCTTCCAGACGCCGATCTCGGAACCGGTTGCGTCCTGAATCCGTTTGTCCCTCAGCGGATTCGTGGGTGATCGAGCAATGAGGTCGATGCAGTATCGGCGAGGTCACTGCCTCCCAGAAGACGCATGAGCAGAAGGCCGTCGAGCATCGCCACGGCAGCTGCCGCTTCCGTTCGTCGATGGTGCGCGTCGCCGACCACGAAGCCCCCGAGCCATTCGATCCAGCCCTCGACCAAGTGCGAGGCCACAGATCTGTATGGCTCGAGTCCTGCTGTTGCTTGTCCGATCGCCTCGAAGTACAGACCGAACAGCGGATCGTACTCAGGCTGTGCCACAACCGGCCACGCCGTCGCGACCAGCGCGCGGTGATCCCTCATCGGCGTCGAGAACGCCGCGGCCAACACGGTTTGCAATCGATCTCCGACTACCGACAGCACAGACGTGACGAGGTCGTCCTTCGTCGGGAAGTAGTAGACGACCGTGCGATCGCTGATCTTCAAGCGCGCTGCGAGTCTGCCGAAGGTCAAGCGGCTCAGGCCCCCTTCCAGGGCGGCCTCCAGTGCCACGGACAGCATCTCCTCGCGTGAATGTCTCTTGACCACTCCTTGATTGTAGTGGCCACTACAGGTAGCTTGAGTTGTAGTGACCACTACAACTCAAGGGAGACGTCATGCGTACACGTTCGACTCCATTGCTCGCACTGTCGGTTCTGCGATCGACCGCCGGAGTGGTCTCGTGGGTGAGTCCAGCGCATTCGTGGCGTGCCTTCGGTCTCGGACCCATGCGTCAAGCCGGAAGCGCGGGGGTGGCGACGCGTCTGTTCGGAGTTCGCGATCTCGCGCTGGGAATGGCACTGCACCACCCATCCGCAGACGTTCGCAGAGCAGCTGTGGAGGCCGGGATCGCGATCGATGTTCTCGACGTCGCGGCAAGTGTGATCGGACGTCGTGCGGGCGCGCCCGCGGCGAGTCTGGCCGGAGTGGCCGCCGGCGCAACGCTGTTCGTCGTGCTGGGCGTGACGATCATCGCGGACTCGGATTCCTGGTGATCATCCGGTCAGCGCGTCGGTATCGGTCGCCGCCTGTCGGACATCCTCGGTCGGGGTGACGTATTTCGTGAAGCACGGCTAGCTTGGACGGCATGCGTCGGCTGGGCGCGGTGGATATCCGACAGAAGGGCGAACTCCCATGACCGATGACACGCTGGCCGACTTCGAGCGAACCGAGTTCACCGCGGACGGGCGGACCGCGCCGGTGTATCGCATCGGAACCGGACCGGCCGTGATCGTGATGTCGGAAATGCCGGGCATCACTCCGAGGGTCGCGGACTTCGCGAGAACCGTTGCCGGAATCGGCTGTACGGCCGTTGTTCCGCACCTGTTCGGAGTCGACGGCAAGGATCCGCTGGCCGCCCCGCTGGGACCGCTCGGCACCGTGGCCACCATGTCCCGCGCCATGGTGCCGGCGTGCATCAGCCGCGAATTCACCATCCTGGCCACCGGCAGATCGTCGCGCATCGTGGTGTGGTTGCGCGCTCTGGCAACGCAGGAGCACGAGCGCTGCGGCGGACCGGGCGTCGGTGCCATCGGAATGTGCTTCACCGGCGGATTCGCTCTTGCGATGGCAGCGGACGATCGACTGATCGCACCGGTGCTCTCGCAGCCCTCACTTCCGTTCGCGGCATCGAAGTCTCGCGGTAGGTCCATCGACATCACCCCCGGCGACCTCGACAAGGTGAAGAGTCGTTGTGCGGCAGGCGAGCTCACGGTCCTGGGGATGCGTTTCGAAGGCGACAAGATGTGCCCGCCCGCGCGATTCCAATGGTTGCGCGAGCAGCTCGGCGACGCATTCGTCTCGGTGGAACTGCCCGACTCCGCCTTCAACCCGGAAGCATTCGGACCGCCGCATTCGGTCGTCACCGAAGGACTGATCGATGCTCCGGGGGAGCCGACACGGCAGGCGTTGGATCAGGTGCTCGACCTGTTCCGTAGTCGGTTGCTCCCGACAGAGTGAGTAGATCGCTGTCTCGCCCCTGCCGAGTACCGAGCAACTCGGTCAGCGAGCCACGAATTCACGACCACGGAACGGTGGCCTGCAGAACCGCCTCCTTCAACGCGCCGGTCCGCAGTGCCGTCACCGCCTGGTAATCGGGATCGGCCACCATGTCGCTGAACGCCTTGCGCGAGGGGTACTGCACCAGCAGAACCGCATCCCAGGCCTGACCGTCGTCGGCTACCAATGCCGTCGAGCCGTCGCCCGCATACAGCACCGTCGCGCCGTAGCGCGGGAGGAACGTCTCGTCCAGTGCTTTCGCATACTCTGCGTACGAATCGCGGCCACCGTCGGCGAACCGCAGCAGGTTGAGCATCACCACAGGCCCACCGGGGTCTTCTTCCAGATAGCGCCTGAGGTCTCTTCCGCGGGGATCGACAGCCATCGATCGAGTATGCGTCAGCCGACGATCCGATGGAAGAGGAAATTGCCACCGCGCACGCGCCACCGACGGCACCACGCATCGAAAATCCAGCACGGACGGCGGCGAAGGGCCTCCGAATGCAGATACAACCGACAGTATCGGTGACACCGCCGGGCTGTTGGCCATGGCGGTTGTCATGGGAGCGCGCTCGTTTTTTGTCCGGGTGACAGGTCCTCGGGACAGTCGACCGCTCGTTCAGCGAGTCGATCCGCTGTTCGATGCCGAGACGGTGGTTCCATGGTCAGCGGTAGAACTTGTAGAGCGGGAAACCAGTGACTCGATGAATGGGAAGTGTGTCGTCCATGGCCGATGTTGAGAAAGTGACCGTATTCGGAACTGGAGTGCTCGGTTCGCAGATCATGATGCAGGCGGCGTACCATGGGAAAACCGTTGTGGGATTCGATATTTCAGACGAATTGTTGGCCAAACTGCCGGATCGCTGGGAATGGATGCGCGGATACTACAAGCGCGACCTGAAGACCTTCGACGAGGCACGTTTCGACGAGGCCATCGAATCCATCACGACCACCACCAGCGTCGCGGAAGCCGTTTCGGACGCCGACCTGGTGATCGAAGCGGTTCCGGAGGATCTCGAGCTGAAGAAACGTGTCTGGTCGGATATCGGCGCGTCCGCCCCGCCGAGAACTATCTTCGTGACCAACTCGTCGTCGCTACTGCCCAGCAGCTTTGCGGACGCCACCGGGCGGCCGGAGAAATTTCTCGCACTGCACTTCGCCAATCTCGTGTGGCGGTACAACACAGGTGAGGTGATGGCAACTGCTGCAACAGATCCCGTTCACTTCGACACCGTACTGAACTTCGCTTCCGAGATCGGTCTCGTTCCCGTTCCGGTCCGAAAGGAAGTACCGGGATACGTGTTGAACAGTCTGTTGATTCCGCTGCTGCAAGCAGGAGCCAACCTCTACGTCGGCGGTGTTGCCAATCCTGCCGATATCGACAATGTGTGGCGAATAGCCACCGGGGCGCCCGCCGGTCCGTTCCAGATATACGACACGGTCGGCTTCAACGTCGCAGCACACATCGCGCGCGCAAGCGGTGGCGAGGATCAAGTGAAATTCGCCGATATGCTGCAAAAGGGCATCGACGCGGGAAAGACAGGCCTCGGGGACGGAGAGGGTTTCTACACGTACGATTCCGACGGCCGGCGACTCGATGCTGTCGAGTCGTGGAACATCAACTGAAAGCGCTCGATCTGTGTCTCATTCCGATGGAAGAGACTGTTGTCGAGGTACGGCCGGACAGCTTCCCGTCGTAGCCCGTCGCGCACCGCAGCGATGGCCGCCGAGCCGGATCAACCGAGTTGCCGCAGTTGAATCGCGGTGTCGAGCGCCAGCCGATGCCACGCCGATCGCGGATCTCGGCCGGTCAGTTCCTGGGCTCGGCGCAGTCGATAACGCAGCGTTTGCGGATGCACATGCAACTGTGCCGCTGCGGCCGTGGCGGTGCCGGTGGCGATGAAGCCGAAAGGCCCTCGAGGATATGCGCATTCGCGGCCTCGATGAGCGAGCCGAGTACGGTGCGCACCACCTCGCTCGTGTCCGCGGTGGGCCGCGCGGTCAACAGTGCCAGCAGCTGCCCGTCGCCGGTGTCGAGCACGGCACGATCGTCGAACGCATGCTCCGGTGCCGTGTCCAGAGCATCGGAAGCGAGCCTCCACGCGCCGCTGACAGCGGCAATGGTCGACAGCTCCACGAGGCATCCACGCACACCGGTCGCTCGGGACGCGCCGTCGGCACGGTCTCGACCGATCGAGGACGGCAGCAGCAGGATCGCCCGCTGCTCGCGTCGGGTGCACAGGTGACTGCGCGTCGTCGACGGCGCGGTGCGATCGGGCGGCGCGAGTCCCAGTGCGAGAACCAGAGATTCGATGGTGTCATCGGTCAGTGCTCTGCCCGCGCTTGTCATTTCCACCACCAGTAGATTCGGGTGACCGGACAGTTCGAGGTCGAGTTCGCGGGCGCGATCGGCCACCGCTCCGGGCGAGTTGTGTCTGTTCGCCAGCAGGTCGTCGAGCAAGAGGGCGTGAGCCTGCGCCCGATTGGATGTGAGTTGTTCGCGCGCAACGATGTAAGCGCCGATGATCTCCTCGGATATCGCGTCGATGGCGTCGAGCACGCCCAGGCTGAGATCGGCGATGTCCGGTGGGTCGAGCGCATCGAGGTACTCGGTCGCCACGTGCCGAACGAACACGCTCGATGCAACTCGATAGGCTCTGAGCACGTCGGCCAACGGTCGGCCGTCGGCGGCGCGAGCCGCACCGATCGCGCGAAATCGACTGTGATCACGTCCGTCGAGAGCCGGATCGCCGCCTGCCCACAGCGTCATCAGGCGACGCAGCGACCAGTAGGCGATCGCCTCGACATCGGCCGACTGCGGACCGTCCAGGGTGCGGTAGACCGGAATTGCATCCCGCACGGCCTGCACTGCCGACGCCACCACAGCCACCAGTTCCGCTTCGATCTCGGCGACCACCGCGGCCCGGGCTCGGTACATCGCGGCATCGTCTCATACTTGTCGGTGGCTGATGAACCGTATTGTCAACGAAGCCGATTTCCTTGAGTTCCGGCGCCCACGACAGCACAGTCGAGGGAGACAGTCGGGTCGAGCAGAAGAGTGGGGCAATGGACGCAGACGTGATCGTGGTGGGTGCAGGCTTGGCCGGACTGGTGGCGACCGCCGAACTGGCCGACGCCGGAAAACGGGTGCTCCTCCTCGACCAGGAGCCCGAGCAGAACCTGGGCGGTCAAGCGTTCTGGTCCCTGGGCGGTCTGTTCATGGTCGACACCCCGGAGCAGCGACGCATGGGCATCAAGGATTCCGCGGAGCTTGCGTGGCAGGACTGGCTCGGCACCGCTACCTTCGATCGCGGCATCGACGATCCGGCCGGCGAGGACTACTGGGGACACCAGTGGGCGCGCGCGTACCTCGACTTCGCGGCAGGGGAGAAGCGCTCCTGGCTGCACGCGCAGGGCGTGCGGTGGGTACCCATAGTCGGGTGGGCCGAACGTGGTGGCTACCTCGCCGAGGGACACGGGAATTCGGTTCCGCGGTTCCACCTGACCTGGGGTACCGGGCCCGGGGTTGTCGCACCGTTCGAGCGGCGCGTGCGGGAGGCCGCCGACAAGGGATTGGTGCGCTTCGGTTTTCGTCACCGCGTCGACGAGTTCATCGTCAGTGCAGGCACAGTTGAGGGAGTTCGCGGCGTAGTTCTCGAACCCAGTGCCGCGGAACGAGGTTCGGGTAGTACCCGCGTCGAGGTGGGCGAGTTCGAGCTGCGTGCCGGAGCCGTGCTCGTCACCGCGGGCGGCATCGGAGCCAACCACGACATGGTGCGGGAGAACTGGCCGGCACGGTTGGGAACGGCTCCGAAGTCTCTGATCTCCGGAGTCCCCGAACACGTCGACGGCCGCATGCTCGGCATCACCGAGAAAGTCGGTGGACGTCTGGTCAACAAGGACCGCATGTGGCATTACACCGAGGGCATCAAGAACTGGAATCCGATCTGGAAGAATCACGGAATCAGAATCATTCCCGGCCCGTCGTCCATGTGGTTCGACGCGCGTGGTCGACGGTTCCCGGTGCCCAATTTTCCCGGATTCGATACCCTCGGAACGTTGAAAGCCATCCAGGACAGTGGATTCGACTACTCCTGGTTCGTTCTGACGCAGAAGATCATCGAGAAGGAGTTCGCGCTCTCGGGATCGGAGCAGAATCCGGACATCACCGGCAAGAACCTCAAGCTCGTCCTCGGTCGAGTGCTGCCCGGTGCCAGCGGACCGGTCGAGGCGTTCAAGAAGAACGGAGAGGATTTCGTCGTCGCCGACACCCTCGCCGAACTCGTCCAGGGCATGAACAGGATCTCCGGCGAAAATCTGATCGACCTCGTCGATCTGAAGCGGCAGATCGAGGCCCGCGACCGTGAGGTCGACAACCCGTTCACCAAGGACCTGCAAATCTCCGCAATCCACAACTCGCGTCGTTCGCGCGGAGAACGCATCGCGCGTACCGCCTCGCCGCACAAGATTCTCGATCCCAAGTCTGGTCCGTTGATTGCCGTGCGTCTGAACATCATCACGCGGAAAACGTTGGGTGGCATCCAAACCGACCTGCAGGGCCGGGTTCTCGATGGCGACGGACACGCGATCGACGGGCTGTGGGCGGCCGGTGAGATCGCAGGATTCGGCGGCGGCGGTGTGCACGGGTATCGCTCACTGGAGGGAACCTTCCTCGGTGGGTGCATCTTCGGCGGCCGTCAGGCGGGACGCGCGATCGCCGCGCAGGCGTGACGGTGGCCCTCAGAATCGGTCGTCCCGCGCTGCCGGGTCCGGCGGAGATCGCCACCACTGAGTCGGCGGGTCCCCATTCGCCGGTGACAGTGTCGTTTCTCGGTGTCAGCACCGTGCTCTTCGACGACGGCCGATCGGCGATCCTCACCGACGGCTTCTTCTCGCGACCGTCGCTTCCGAAAACCCTCGTACGACCGCTGCGGTCGGACATGGGGCGCATCGATGCAGCCCTACGCAGAGCGGGGATCACCACGCTCGACGCGGTGCTGTGTGCCCACTCGCACTACGATCACGCACTCGACTCGGCGGCGGTAGCGCTGCGTACCGATGCAGTTCTGGTCGGCGGTTCCTCGACCGGGTTCATCGGGCAGGGCTCCGGGCTCCCGGACGACCGGATCGTCGTGGTCGCGAACGACGAGACAACGGTGCAGGGCAACTTCGCCGTCACGTTCGTCGAATCGGTTCACTCGTATCCGGATCGGGCGCACGGAACGATCGAGCGGCCACTGACCCAGCCCGCTCGGGTGCGCGAGTACCGATGCGGGGAGGCATGGTCGATGCACATCGAACACGTTCCCAGCGGCCGTACGGCACTGGTGCACAGCAGCGCCGGTTTTCGTTCCGGCATGCTCGAAGGCCGCCGTGCCGACGTGGTCTACCTCTCGATAGGGCAACTCGGTCGACGGCCGCGCGCGTTCATCGAGCAGTACTGGCAGGAGACGGTCGTGGCGGTCGGTGCCCGACGCGTGGTGTTGACGCACTGGGACAACTTCTTTCGGTCCCTGGACGAACCACTGCAAGCGCTCGCGTACGTCTTCGACGACATGTCTGCCTCCGTCGATGTGCTGAACGCCTGCGCGCGGAGAGACGACATCGACCTCGAATTGCCGACCCTGTGGCGACGCGCGGATCCGTGGGCGGAACGAGCCTGACACCGACCCTGCACGCGGGCTGACGATCACAGATCGTCGAGGGTGACCAAGCCGTCCTGCAGCGCCCGGGCCACGAGCGACGCTTTGGTCGGTGCAGCCCGACCGACAGTGGCGTACTTCGCGCGAATTCGAGTCAGGTGGGTATTGACCGTGCCGAGTGCGATGTGCAGGACCGCACACACTTCTTGTTTGGAGTCGCAGCGCAACCACGCATCCAGGACCGCGATTTCGCGCGCGGTGAGTCCTGGATCGGCGAATGTCGCCGCTTCCTTCTGGGACCTGGGTGTGTCGGTGCCGGAAGTCACGGCGGTCCTGGCCCGCACGGTCGATGCACTGCGGCGCGGCGCGAACCTCTGCGCCGGGTGGATCGCGGTACCGGACGCAGCCTGAATCGTGGTCGACACACCTGTACTCGTCACTCGCATTGCATCCGACCCCCGTTGTCCGACTTGGGTGTTTCGAGTATCCGACCACGCGAGAAAATATGAAACAACACCAATGGCTTCGAGGCGGAACACGGCATTGGAGACTTTTATCGACCTAGCTTTATTTGCTTGTAAAGTCAGCGGTTCATGACACGATTGCTATAGTTCACTATCCACCGGGTCGAATATCGTAGGCGGTCGTCGTTGAGTCCGAAATCCACACCCCGCGAAGAACTGCTCCTGGCGGGCTCACGATTGCTGACCGATCTCGATATGTCGGTGCTGGCCAGATCGTTGTCGATTGCCTCTCTCGTGGAAGAAGCCGGTCTGTCGCATCAGACCTTTCACAACGCGTACCCCGGGTCCTCCCGTGCCGGGGAGCGTGGTGGCAAGGAAGCGTTCGTCGAGGACCTGCTCGCGCACGTGACCCTGCGATACACGAGACCCGACGACGCAGAGCATCCCTCGTCGGATCTCGCGTCCTACTTCGAACAACTGACCTCAGGTCTGCTGCGCAGGAGAATGATCGGCGCGATGATCGCCTCCGACCATGCCGGAGCGCGATCGTCGTTGGCACCCGAATTCGCAGCCATGGACGCCGCCGTCGAGGACGCCGTCCGCCACAAGCTCCGTGCGCTCGGTGGTTCGGTGAGAACGCCACTCACAGTGACCGGACTGTCCATGGTCCTCGTCGCTCTGCTCGACGGGCTCGCCTTCCGTGAAACCATCACGCCGGGAACGGTACCCACGTCTCGGGCGTCCGCGGCCGTCGAATCGCTGCTGGATTGGGCGGTGGACCCGGTTCACTCGGATCGTCGTGAACGCATCGCGGGACCGGCGGACGCGCCTGCTTCTCTCGAGGGTCTCGATCATGCGAGGGCCGACATCGAATCCGATGTCATCGCGGCGACCGAGACGTTGTTCGCGGCACACGGATATTTCTCGGTCACCCTCGCCGACATCGCAACTGCCTCCTCGCTCACTGTTGCCGATCTCAAACGCCTGTTCCCGAGCAAGGTCGACATCATCGTTGCCGCACTGACGCCCGAATTCGAACGCGTCCTCCGGCTGGGTCGGGCGGATGCCCGACTGGAGGTGGAACCCATTGCTGCCCTGGAGCGTTCGGTCAATCGGCTTGCGGAGTTCGTGGCGCGCAACCGGTCGATGAGCTCGGGGATGTTGCTGGCCCTGAGCTTCGAACAGTTTCACGAGCCGAGCACCGTCACCACCGTTCGGGAGCAACTCCCACTGCCCTCGGCGCTCACCCCGATCCTCGAACGTGGCCAGCGTCGAGGCGACTTCGGTACCGAGGCGTCGGCGAGCGATCTTGCGACGATACTCGCCAACAACGTGGTGATCAGATCCGTCTCGCGGTCCGAGGAAGGCCCGGAAGAAGTCTCCGACTACGTCCTGCGGGTGTTTCTGTCAGGGATACGCGCACGTTGAGCGGACCCGCGGGCCCGGACAGCTACGAGTCGGCGTCGGCCCGGGGTACCTCGAAGGCGAGCAGTGCAACGTCGTCCTGCAGGCCGTCCCCGAAGGAGGCCAGCAGAGCCGTGAGGTCGTCGACGATCTTCGGTGCCGTCGTCGGACCCTTTCTGGCAGCGAAGGATTCGAGGCCACCGTCGTCGTCGAAGCGTGTGCGTCCGGGGCCGACTATTGCTTCGGTCAATCCGTCGGTGTAGAAGGCCATGACGTCGCCGGGTCGCAGGGTCACCGATGCCGATGCGAAGTGCGGCTCGGCCAACGCTCCGACCAACTGTCCACCGGTGGTGTCGACGAAGTCCACGACGGCGTCGCGAGTGATGCGCAGTGCCGGGGGATGTCCGCCGCTGGCGAGGTGTATCTCGGCGCCGTCCGGTCCCGGAGTGATGGTGCCGAACACCACCGTGCAGAAACGTGGGTCGTCGCCGTGAAACTCGTGGTGCAGAACGGTATTGAGGTTTTCGAGCACCGAGATCGGGTTGCGGTCGAACACTGCTGCGGCGCGCAGGGTGTACCGGGTCAGTGAGGTCACGGCGGCGGCTCCGGCACCCTTACCGCTCACGTCGCCGAGGAAGAATCCCCACGTCTGCTTGTCGAGGGGGAACACGTCGTAGAAGTCGCCACCGACCTCGTCGATGGACGCGGGGTGATAGTGGGCTGCCACGTTCATGCCCGTCGGAGCGGACAGTATCGGCGGCAGCAGAGTGCGTTGCAGCGTCGACGCCAGAATCTGCACCTGCGTTTTCTCCGCCTCGGCCTGCTTGCGTGCTTCCTCCGAAGCACCCAATGCGTCCTGTGATCTGTCCAGAGCAGCCTCGGCGTTGTCCTGGGCGGCCTCGGCATTGTCGCGGGCGTCGATCAGATCCTTCTCACGCAGATGGCGTTCGGTCTCGTTGTGCAGCGTCATCGTAACCGTCACGGCCCCCGCGGGCGTGCGCAGACTGTTGGCCAGTATCGATACGGCTATCGCGGCACGTCGATCGGGTGCGACGGTCAACTTCGCCGTCGCTCCGATCGGTGAGTCCGATCCCGATGTCGACGCAACATCCATCAGGCTGTCAGCATCGGCTCGAACTCGATCGTGAACAGGTCGGTGACGGTCGTCCCGACGAGCGCCTCGCGGCTGCGCGCGGTGATCCGAGCGGCGGCCGCGTTGGCGTACAGAATTCGCGAGGTGGCGACGTCGACCGAGAACACCCCGCACGGTGCGGTGTCGAGTAGATCAGCAGCCGTGGCCGACATGGGGACTCCCTTCGGTCATGACGAGCGGGTGGCGGATCTGGAGCGGTCGGCTGTGACCGGATCGGTCCACACAGCTGTCACCACGGTGCCGAAACCGGGTCGATGGTCGACGAGGAGGTCGTCGGCTACCGCGGCTGCGAGTTGTAGACCGTGCCTGCGATTGGTCGTCGGCGTCGGTGGACGCCACGTCCCGGTGTCGGAGATCGTCACTGTCAGTGTCCGGTGTTCGTAGGCGGCGGTGATCGTCATCGTCCCGGGCTCGGGCACCGATCGATACGCGTGTTCGACGACGTTCGCCAGTGCCTCGTAGACACCGAGGACGATGTCGTCCACCAGATCGTTGCTGACTCCGAGTTCGAGGGTCCAATGGTGCAATCGGCGCCGGATGGCAGTAGCCACGGCGGGCTCGGCCGGAGCGGTGTGGCTCCAGCGCAGGGGAAACGGTGTTCGGCCATTCTCGGTCATGACAGGAGTCCGAATCGGTACCGGCCGGTCATCGGTCGACTTCGGCGTCGAGAGCTGCCGACCTGACGTGGGCCACTGCGTCGGGCAGGGTCGTGAAAGTCGCCATCACCCGATCGATTCCGCTGAGCTGCACAGGCCGAACCACGACTCCGTCGACCGCCACCAGCGCCATTCGCGAGGCGTCGGGGAGTCGATCGCACACTCGCACCAGCACCGTGATCGCGCTCGACGAGAGGAAGCTGACGTCCGTCAGGTCCACCACGAGTCCACCTCGAGCGGTGTCGGCAGCGGGAAACGCTACGGCCGACAGTTCCGGGATGGTGTCGAGATCGAGTTCGCCTCGAACGGTGAGCACCTGGGTCGCGTCGTGGGCTGCCGCCACGATCTCGAAGGGGGCTCCGGTCGGCTCGTCTGGCATATGCCCGACGTTACCTGTTGTCGAGTCGGATTCACGACCGAAACGTGTCGACGAACAGGTCGCCTGCGCCCAGTACTTCCAGGACCATGCGGACCGATCGGGCAGGTGCGAGCACGGCGATTTTGCCCGGATGTACGTAGGTGGCGTCGATGATCGCATTGGCGACGCCGGAGTACATGAACGACACCTCCGACAGATCGACCGAGACCCGATCGGACGTAGCGGCCAGGCGGTCGAGGCTGTGCACGAATTCGGCCCGGGTGGACATGTCGAGTTCGCCCGACGCGCGCAGTGTGTTGTGGCCGTCCGGTCGCACGACGGTCTCGACTCGGAACACGCCCTCGTCGTCGCGAATGGAGCGTTCCATGGTTGCGGTGCTGGTCAACATGTCGTTACCTCTTCCCCGAAGCGCTCGTCCCGGTCGGTTTGCCCGCCCGGTATCGATGCTGAGTTGTTGTGCTTTCAACGATGTCAGTGCGTAATTGCAGAAGACTTCGCCGCAGATCTCGAACCAGTAACGAAATATCTCGTTTCAATAACGGCGCTACCGAGTCAGCACGTCGATGAGTGAACCGGTGATCTTTTTCTTCATCCAGCCACGCACGCCTCGCTGGCCCAGCGCTGCCCGGGCAGCATTGAGGCCGGCTGCTCCGTGCACTCCGCCACCCGGATGCGCCGATGCCGAACCCAGGAACAGCCCCTCCACCGGCGTTTCCGACCGCCCCAGTCCCGGCGTCGGTCGAAATATCAACTGCTGCTGCAGCTGCGCGGTTCCGCCGTTCACCGCGCCACCGTGCAGATTGGCGTCGGCACCGTACAGGTCGCTCGGTCCTTGCACGACCCGCCCGACGACCGAATCGAGAAAACCCGGTGCGTGGGCCTCGAGGACGTCGTCCACCCGATCCGCCACGGTGTCGGCGGCCGCGTCGTCGACGACGCCCCTCGGCAGATGTGTGTAGGCCCAGGCGCTTTCGGTGCCCTCCGGTGACCTGCTCCGATCGGCGGTGGTCATCTGGCCGAACAGCATGAACGGGCTGCGAGGAAGAACTCCGGTGGTGAGATCTGCCGCCCAGTGCACGAGGCCGTTGTCGTCCGCACCGAGATGGACGGTGCCGGCATCGGCCAAAGACGGTGAGTTCCAGGGTATTCGGCGATCGAGCGCGTAGTTCACCTTGACCACCGGGGTGTCCCATTCGAAGGTGCGCAAGTCCTCGTGCACTCGGCGAGGTACGGCGTCGAACGGAAGTAGCGAACCGTACAGGGCCGGCGCGGACACGTCGGCAATGATCGCCCTGCGCGCCCGAAACGTGTCTCCGGCCGCGGCGTGCACGGCAC
>NZ_BAOX01000052.1:0-23253 GCF_000813105.1 Rhodococcus sp. BS-15
GGCGCGACCTCGAGCACGTCGGGTGCCGACACCCCGCCCGTCGACGGCGTGGATTTCGTTGCGGTCGAACCGAACACCGAGGACGCCGTCGTGATACCCGAGGGTCACGAGCAGGCCGTCGTGATCCGCTGGGGCGATCCGGTGGTCGAGGGCGCTCCGGCGTTCGACTTCGACAACCAGACCGGTGCGGCGCAGGCGATGCAGTTCGGCTTCAACAACGACTTCGCTGGCCTGCTGCCGGTGGAGGGCACCCCGAACGCCTTCCTGCTGGTGGTCAATCACGAGTACACCACCGAGCCGGCGATGTTCAAGGGCTACGACGAGGAGAACCCGACGCGCGAGCAGTTCGACGTAGCGCTCGCCGCGCACGGTCTGACGGTGGTTCAGGTTCAGGGCGAGGGTAACTCGGGCAAGCTCACCCCAGCGATGGGCCAGTACAACCGTCGTATCACCGGCACCACGGAATTCGTCGTCACCGGCCCCGCCGCGGGCAGCGACTTCCTCAAGACCAGCACCGACCCGACGGGTACTCGCGTGCTCGGCACGTTCAACAATTGCTCGGGCGGTCTGACGCCGTGGGGCACAGTGCTCTCCGGCGAGGAGAACTTCAACCAGTACTTCGGCAATGCGGAGTCGGTCACCGAGACCGTCGCTGCAGACCGGCTCGCCCGCTATGGCATCGAGGGTGCCGCCAGCGATCGCAAGTGGGAGACCTTCGACAAGCGCTTCGACCTTGCACAGGAACCCAACGAGCCCAACCGATTCGGGTACATCGTCGAGGTCAACCCGTGGGATCCGCAGTCGGCTCCGATCAAGCACAGTGCGCTGGGACGCTTCAAGCACGAGGCCGCCACCATCTACGTCACCGACGACGGCACCGTCGTCGCCTACAGCGGCGACGACGAGCGCTTCGACTACATGTACAAGTTCGTCTCGAGCCGCAAGATGATGCCCGGCACCGGTGCAGCCGCGATGCGAAACAATCTGACGCTGCTGGACGCGGGCACGCTGTACGTCGCAACGCTCACCGGCGACTCCCCGGACGAGATCGACGGCTCCGGCACCCTTCCCGCCAGCGGCGAGTTCAAGGGCACCGGAACGTGGATTCCGTTGCTGCGCACCAACGAGGACGGCCGCGGCGAGTCCATGGTCGACGGCATGAACGCCGAGGAGGTCGCGGTGTTCACCCGCCTGGCCGGCGACAAGGTGGGCGCCACCAAGATGGACCGTCCGGAGGACTTCGAGCCCAACCCGGTGACCGGCAAGGTCTACGTCGCGTTGACGAACAACTCCAACCGAGGCACCGAGGGCAAGGCAGCCGCCGACGAGGCCAACCCCCGCAACACCAACAAGAACGGCCAGGTGCTCGAGATCGAAGACGACCACGCGGGCACGTCCTTCACCTGGAACCTGCTGCTGGTGTGCGGTGACCCGAACGAGGCCGACACGTACTTCGGCGGCTTCGACAAGAGCCAGGTCAGCCCCATCTCGTGCCCGGACAACCTGGCGTTCGACTCGAAGGGCAACCTGTGGGTCTCCACCGACGGCAACGCCCTCGACTCCAACGACGGCCTGTTCGCCGTGGTGCTCGACGGGCCACGCCGAGGTGAGACCCGTCAGTTCCTGACGGTTCCCGCCGGCGGCGAGACCTGCGGTCCCATCGTCTCCGACGAGCGGGTCGTGGTGTGTGTGCAGCACCCGGGCGAAAGCGACGACGCCACCGCCGACGCACCGATCTCGCATTGGCCCGACGGCGGCGACACCCAGCCGCGGCCCTCCGTCGTCGCAGTGTGGAAGTCGGCGTAGCAGTTCAGGATCGACAGTGAACCGAAGGCGCCCGTAGTCGAAGACACTCGACTGCGGGCGCTTTCGCGCTACCGGAGTGGTTGCGAGACGTACAGGTAGACGGGCGTCACCACCGAGCGAGTGCGCGCAGCGATTCGGGTGTGCCCGCATAGTGATTGATGTCGGTACGCCCGTCGATTCCGGGAATCGTGCCGCGGTCGGTGAACTGCCAGAACAGCCAGTTCGTCCAGCCTCCGGGCAGCGGCCCCAGCTCGTCGTTGTAGTCGGCGATCCACAACGGATAGTTGTTGAACTCGTGGGTGTCGGCCATCGCTGTCCGCCAGAAGTTCGGATAGGTGTAGATGATCGGCTGACGTCCGGTCAGCGTCTGGACGGTATCGAGGTACCGGTGCGTCCAGTCGATCACCTCGGCCGGCGACCTCCCCTTCGCATCTTCGAGGTCGAGCACCGGCGGCAGATCACCCGGACCGTTGATGCCCAGCACCAGTGCCGAGTAGTACGCGCCCTGCAACTCGGGTGAGAGCGTCACATCGGCGTAGTGGTACGCCCCGCGCGCCACGTTCGCCGTGCGCATGACGACGGAGTCCTCGACGAAGTACGGGTTGACGTAATCCAGACCCTCGGTGGCCTTGACCATCGCGAATCCGTGGCCTGCAGCCTTGACGGCGTGCCAATCGATCGCGGTGCCGTCGATGTGTTGCCACGACGAGACGTCCGGGCCCTGCGGAACGGCCGACGCGATGCCGGGCGCAGCACAGGCGATGACACCGGCCGAGAACAATCCGAACAGGGCACGCGACGTGCGGGAGAAGACCACTCGGGTGAGATTAGGGGCCCGGACCTGGGCACTCAATGGTGAACAGTCACTAATGCGTTCTGTCCACAGACGTGGTTGAGTCCTCGGTAATGAGACGTGGGTAACACTCACGCCGCCGGCAGCGACATACCCAGAGTCGGCACGAACAAACCCAATGGAAACACGAACTACATCTCTTGGCTCGGAGGCGCACCCATGACTGTCGTGAACGATCTATCGCATCTGGCTCTCACGGAACTCGACCCGTCCGACTACGCGGTGCCGACCATCGCGCCGATCCGAACCACCGGAGACCTCGATCCCGTGTTCTGCATCCACCCCTTGGTGGGCCTGGTCGATTGCTACGCGGGCCTGGCAGCCCACGTCGACGACGACCGCCCCATCTACGGCGTCCAGGTACCCGCGTCCGGTGAGCGTGCCGAGTCCCTCGCAGCATTGGCGGCGCAGTACGCCGACGACATCGTTCGCATCCAGACCGACGGCACCGTCCACCTCCTGGGCATGTCGTTCGGTGGAGTTCTCGCCCACGCCATCGCCGTCGAACTGCAGAACCGGGGCGTCACCGTCGGCGCACTGACGTTGCTCGACAGTGACCCTGTCCGGGCCCGCGCCGAGAGTGCCGATCTCCTCGGAGCCATGGGCGACGAGATCGATCGCAGCCACGTCGAGGAACTGCTCGCCGTGGCGTCGCACAACGACGAACTGGTTCAGCGCCACCTGCCCGGCATCTACTTCGGCAACGTCCTCGCCGTCTCGTCCCTCGGTACCGATTCCGGTTCCGCGTGGCACCCCTTCGTCTGCGGCACCGTCGCCAAGTACCTCGTGCCCGACGCCACCTCGTTCGACGTCGTCGGCCCCCTCGTCGACAGCTACCTCGGCTGACCTTTCTCGCTACCCCAGCCAGTCCAGCACGGCCGCGGCCGTCCAGGATTGCTGCATGCTGCCGAGCGGCTTGCCGGTGAACGGCTCGTAATACTCGGCGAAGCTGCCGTCGCTGGCCTGGCGCAAGCCTTCGTCTCGCAACGACAGTGACCGCTCCGACCACCCACGACGCGCGAACGCCCACGAGAACAGCCACGTCATCACCGGCCATACCGGGCCGCGCCAGTACTCACGGGCACGGAAGTCCTTCGACACCGGGGACGTGGATGGCGGAACCGCGTACCGCAGATCCGGATGCCCGCAGAACCGGGTGCCCTCGAAAAGCCGAATCAGGTTGCGTTCCTGTTCGCGGGGCAGTCCGCCGCACAGCAACGGTGCGAACATCGCGATGGTCTCGGTGCCGATCCATTGGCCCGTCCGCAGATCGAAGTCACGGGCCCCACCGGAGCGCGCGTCCGTCGTCGCGATGACTCCCTTGCGGAACTTCTCCGCCCACGACCGCAGCTCCCGAACATCGGAGTGGGGACGCGAATGGTCTTCGCCGATGGTCGCGAGCACATCGCATGCCACCGCGAAGATGGCGCTGACGAACACATCCTCGACGGCGAAGCTCATCTTCGTCTTCAATGCATCGTCGTCGTACCCGACCTGCTTCATCTCCTCCACCAGCCAGATGTAGCGGTCGTACTCGAGATTGCTGGGCCGCTGGGAGGAATCGGAGATCACCGCCTTGTCCTCTCGGAAATACGGATCCATCTCTCCGGGAACCACATTCGCGTAGGCCGAATCCCAACGTGGCGAATTGTCCATCCCCGACTCCCAGCCGTGGAAGACCGCGATTCGTCCGTTGTCGTCGACATCGCGGGCCTGGGCGAGCCATCGATGCCACCGCACCAGATCACCCCAGCGGCGATCGAGAAACTCCTCGGCGACGGCACGCGTCGTACGTCCGTGGCGCTTGGAGTGATCGAGGATGCGCTGCACCGCGATCGCGTGGACCGGCGGTTGGGTGATCCCCGAGGTCTGCGGGCTCATCGGTGCGTGCGACGCGAGCGTGCCGGTGGCCCACCGCGCAGGCCCGGGGAAGTAGCCGTCGACACCGTTGGCGAAAACGATGTGCGGAATCATCCCGTTCTTCCACTGCGCGGAGAGCAAGGTGTCCATTTCCACCACGGCCCGCTCCACGCTCAGCGGAGCCAGCCCCACGGAGACGAACGCCGCATCCCAGCTCCACATGTGCGGATACAGCCGCGGGGCCGCGCTGGTCATGGTGCCCAGGTCGTTACCCCTGAGCAGATATGCCGCGCGCGCCGCCAGCTGCGTGGAAGTGAAACCTCGATCGCCCATGCATATAGTTTGCGTCCGCGCGCGCGATTCCGCTTGTTTCGATTGCGGACCGAACCTGTCCTCGATTGTTCCTAGTGTGGGTTTCACCAGCCCACCCAGGAGGAAACAATGACCACCGAGAACACCGACATCACCAAGATGCTCGACGAACAGCGCGCGAATTTCCTCATCACCGTCCGCGGAATCGACGACGAGCAGGCGCGCGCCCGCACAACCGCCAGCGAACTGACCCTCGGCGGGCTGCTGCATCACGTGATCAACAACGAACGGCACTGGATGAAGGTGATCGCCGATCTCGACGACACAGCCGAGTTCGACATGGAATCCGCCGGCGGCGAGTACGTCATGGCGGACGACGAAACCGTGGCGGGGTTGATCGCCGAATGGGAAGAGCTGGCAAGCGCTACCTCGGCTGCGTTGGAGATCTTGGACCTCGACCTGTCCGTCCCGGTCCCGACGGCACCCTGGGCACCCGAACGCATCTGGCAGAGCGCACGATTCACGGTGCTGCACATCCTGCGCGAGATCTCCCAGCACGCGGGACATGCCGACATCATTCGCGAAGAACTCGACGGAGCGAACACCACCCAGACCTGGGCGGCCGCGGCGGGGATGAGCTTCTAGCTAACCTGGCTTCATGACTCGTACTGCGTTGGTGACCGGAGCAAGCCGTGGCCTCGGAGCCCACATCGCCAGACTGCTCGCCCCGGATCACCACGTCCTGCTCGGCGGACGATCGGCCGAGTCTCTCGAGCCGATTGCGTCGGAGCTGGCAGGGGCTACCCCGTGGCCGGTGGAACTGACCGATCCCGACGCGGTGGCGGCGGCCGCATCGGGCATCGATTCTCTGGACGTGTTGGTGCACAACGCCGGAGTCGCGGCACTGGGCACCGTCGAGGAGTCGACGGCGGAGGACTGGCGGCGACAGTACGAGGTGAACGTCATCGCCGTCGTCGAGCTGACTCGGCTGCTCCTACCGGCGCTGCGAAAGGCGAACGGTCATGTGGTGCTGATCAATTCGGGTGCCGGCATTCGCGCGAACCCGGGTTGGGGTGGCTACGCGGCGAGCAAGTTCGCGCTACGGGCCTTCGGAGATGCCCTGCGACTCGAGGAGCCGACGCTTCGCGTGACCTCGATCCATCCCGGACGAATCGACACCGAGATGCAGCGCGAGATCGTTGCCCATGAGGGTGGGGAGTACGACGGCTCGAAGTTCTTGCAGCCCAGCACCGTTGCCCGTGCAGTACGCAACGCCATCGATACCCCCGCCGACGCTCACCCGACAGAGTTGGTGCTGCGCACCAGGTGAGCGGAACTTCGTAGTGGGGGTCGAGTTTCCGTTCACGACAAGGGGTTTGGCGTTGGACTGGTCGACCCCGCTGCGCTCGCCAAGCTCGGCGGCCATTCACTACGCGCCGGGTTGGTAACGCAAGGCACCCGCAATGGTGCCGACGGATCCGCCATCGCGCGCCAGACCGGACACGCCAGCCTCGACTCCGTGGAGGTATACCGCTGTGAACACGCCCCCCTGTTAGGCAACGCGGTCAATGAGATCGGGCTGTAGTTACAAGGTCGGCCACACCAGCACGGGCGAGGACACTGCTGATTCTTTGCTGCTGTTAGCCGCCCACACCCGAATGATGTGCCCTCCTGGGGGCAGTCCCGCGAGTTTGACAACTTGCGTTGTTTCGCGAACGACCTTGTTAGATTGGGAGAGGGTTCGTCCTTGCTCGTCGGTCACCGACACGGTCACAGCCTGTGGCCAGACTGGGCAGGAGATGCCGAGGGTGACAGGTTCAGATGCGTTCGCAATTTCTGGAACTGACACCGCGATCTCCGTTGAGACAGCCGTTTTGAATGTGACCGGTTGGGAAGTTGTAATTGCCTCGATCTCGTCGAGTGCTGCGCGGTTCACTTGGAGGCTGCCGTGCTTCTCGGCGACGCGTCTGAGGGTATTGTCATCCAACTGTCGGCCTTTGGGGATGGATGCGGCGGAAACCGTACCGTCGCCGCCATGGTCTGCGCCTTGTAAGAGGTCGTGCACCGCGAACGAATCTCCGTGGACCGAGATCGATGCCGCAGTCGATTGCTTGGTACCGACTATGGCGTGAACCATCGGATCGGTGCCCAGCCCCTGTTCAGCCTTCTCGAGTTCGCGGTAGAAAGCCATGCCGTCATCGATGGCGTTGGAATGCACTCCAGGTAGGTCGTGCCCTTCGATGGTCTCCAGAACCCCTCCGCGGTCCAAACATGCATAGGACGGCAGCAGCTGGTGGGCGGACGGTAGATCAGCCACCGCTGAGTGCAGGTCTACACCAACCCTTCCCAGAGCTGGAAGGGGGCCATTCGCAAGAGTTGCAACAGCTTTCAGTGATCCGCGAAACGGGGTTCCGAGAGTTATTAGCTTACGAGTAACCTCCGCCCCTCCCTCGACTGCGATGTACCACCGGGCCACCAGTCCCCCCATTGAATGGCAGATGAAGATGACTTGGGCATCTCGATTGTCGGGTGATGCCTCACGCCACCGACCCAGCGATGTCTCCACGGCTGCCTTCAAGCGGCGGGCGTTGTAGCGGTTCGACAACCGCCAGTCGTACGGGAAGAGCACTAAGTTGCAAGCCGGACTTTCGGCACCGGCGGCTCTGCGAAAGCCGACGCGCTCCAGTCTGGTGACGAGGGCTCCGTAACCCTGGACTGGGGACCACAGACCAGGCACAAGATGTATGTTGCCCATAAGTTCTATCGCGTCCACGCCATCTTCAGGATGGTCGTCCTTAAGGCCCGCCGGCACACGAAGGTAGTCGATATTGCGGCTGAGATGGACAATCGAGCTTGTCATGGGACCAATTTTGTTGGACCAGAATGGCTTTCCATCCTTTGCCAGCGTGCTCCCCATGATGCCCGGGATGACTACGACTAGGTCCTTGATTGTCATTCCTCACTCTCACGGAAGAGTCGAACTAGCTGCGCGAACTCCGGGTGTGAGGAACCTAGGCGAACCGCTGCGGCGATCAGCGGGTCGATACGGCTGGGCGCAAGGTCGCTGACGAGCTGGGTAAGTTCCCTGGCTTGTTGTAGGTGGCCCTTGCCGACGAGAAATGCACTGAAGAAAAACGACGCGACCGCGGCAACCTCAGCATTGATCGCCTCCTCGGACTGGAGGTTGAGTAGCAGTTGTGTCGCCCGTGCCAAAGTTGGCTCGTCATACCCGGAGACGATCCGCTCGAGAACGGACTGCGCGCCGTCTGGATCGTGTGTGACTTCGACAACGGCAGTATGCAGATCGTGCTCCGACAACCGGACCAGGAAGGACGCGGTTTGCGCAGACTTGTCGTTGGCCTCTGCGCGGACACGAAGCTGCTGTAACACGTTGGGCGAGCGTAGTTGTTCGCCGTCGGTTCCTAGCAGTTCGAGCTGCATGTCTAGATCTGAAGCGACAAAACTCTCGGCGATGTCGGAGGCTATCGGATTCTGGTAGGCAGCGGTGATTCCGTGCTCGGCAGCTGCAGTTCGAATCACTCTAAGCTCCACCACTCGCTCAGGACGGATTCCCAGGTAGGCCTCCTCGACGATTGCCTCGAAGGTGGGTTCCAGAAGGTACGGATGGCGGAGCAGATACTCGCGACCTTCGCTGTGGGTGTCCGACGATCCCCACTGCATCGCTGACCTCAACAGGTCTCGGTTGACGGTCAACCAGAAAGGCGGTGTAGCATCTGTGTCCTGTGTCCAGACGGCGTCGAAAAAGATCGATGCCGAGCTTCGTTTGCGGCGCGCGAGCGCCCTCAAACCGAATTTCAGTTGGGGGTCCAGCTCTCCCAGAGCATCGAGCCCTCTGTTGATCCACGTCGGAACGAATCGATGAAGGTCGGGCAGTCGATTAACCACTGCACCCATCAATAGTGCGCGCTGGACGCCGTCGAGTGGCTCCATCATTCGATCGACGTACGCAGGTATGGGCAGCTGCGGATCATCCTCGATCGCATCGGTCGCGAGAAACGCGAGCACCTCGCCGCATGTGTCGATGTTGGCGGGAGTCAGCTCGGGGATACGTCCGTAACAGTCCAAAGCCTTCAAGCTGACGCGATAGCACCAGCTCGGTGTTGTGGGACAGCGAAACTCAGGCGAGCATGCGTTCCAAGAGCGGAGGCTAGTTCTATCTCGAACGCACGGTCTGTGCCAGCGAGCTGGGTGAATAGTTCTACAGCGCGGCGGCTGATGTCGACGCCTGCCTCGAACTCTTGTCTCGTCCCGTGTACGGCCGCAAGATTGCGTAGGGCGGTGGCGTAGTCGGATTCGGTGACGCGTCCGCTTGATTCAAGAGCGGACACCACGCGTTCTGAGAACTCCAGCTTTAGGTCTACATCGCTGACGCAAACGGTGGCCTGCACGAGTGCGTATATGAGCGCATTGGCGATCAGGACCGCGTCAACTCGTCTACTTTGTGCAAGCTCGTCGCAAAGCTGGACAGCCACTGTGGAAGTTGTCGATGCGTCCTCCCGATTGTGTGCTGCGAGCTGCAGTATCGACAACTGAGCCATGGTTCGCACAACGTCTATCTCATACCGGGAGTTGGCGCTCGCCAGTGTGACGTACAGATCACGGGCTTCCTCAGCACTCGCTACGGCCTCGTCTGCTCTGTTGACATGTGCCAGCCGGTCAGCGTAATTGACCAGCACACGAGCCAGATCGCCGAGGTGGCCGCTGCCATGGTCGGCCATCGCACGATAGATCGCCAGGGCTTCCTCTGTGTGTTCGATAGCTGAGCGATGCTGACTCAGTCGGCTCAAACAGTTGGCATGATTGTCGAGAATCATCGCGAGACTCCCGACAAGCATTGGATTCAACCCGGTAATTCTCCGGGCCAACTGGATAGCCTCGGCACCGCGGTCGGCAGCTGCACTGACCGCCCCAAGATTTAGAAGGATTGCGCAATAGTTGTTGAGCGCACCTAGGAGCTGGGAGCGTTCTGACAAGGCGGGACGTTCGGTTGCTCGGAGGGTGGAAATAGCCTCCGACATCAACTGAAGCGCGCGCTCACCATCACCGAGCTCGTACAACCGGTTCGCAAAGTCGTTCTTCAACCCAGCTAGCTTCGCTGCCGGTACAGACTCCTGCGTTGCTTGATCGACAAGTTGGAATGCCTCCTCAGTTACCGAGAGTCCTATTCTGAGATCACCTGTCGCGGCTAAGTGACTGCCAAGATTGCTGAGCGACTCTGCGAGCGCGAGACGGTCCCGGACTCTGTTCCGCAGTTCGAATACTCGCCTCAAGCTGTCGACGGATTGCTGGCTAGCGCCTACGGCGTTCGAGTCACGGCCAGCAGCGCTGTATGCAAGTGCTAAGACATTCAGTGTGATGCCCAACCTGAAATGGCTTTCGTTGCCGCCGCGATCGACGAACTCTCTCTCCAAGTCGACAACACGCTCCGCCACCCTCACCGCGGCCGTGGACTGGCCCGCGTCCATCAAGGTCGTCGCGTAGTTGTGGACAACGGCTGCGTAGTCGGGGAGGAGCTCGCGGTTTTCAAGAATGAGGTTCTCGTAGGTCCTGACTGCGATGCCAGATGCCTCCAGCGCACGATCGATCTGTCCATCTGCTTGTAGACACAGCGCTAAGTGTGCGTGAGCCTGCCCGAACAGTGGGCGAGGAACCTCGTTGTCTCTTTTGTCGCGCAGCATTGAGACTGTTTGCTGCGCAAGCTCGGTCGCTCGTTTCACGTCTCCTGAATCTCGAGCGTTGATCGACGAACCCAGCGTGAGATACTCGAGGAGCCCATCTTGTTCTCGGATCACTCGCGGATAGTCGCGCACCATATCCAGACCCGGCCCACCAGCACGCATGATGTACTGCCCGAGATACCGAGCTAGATGTGTCGGGTTATTTGCGCCCCGCAACGCTTCGGATGTAGAGGCTTCGCCGATCAAGACGCGTGCAACCTGGAGTTCAACTTCCCCGGGTTCGTGATCGATGAGTGCCTTGAACCGGAAATGGTCGGCGATGAAGGGGTGCGCACAGCGATAGACGGCGGTTCCGTGTTCTGAGTCTTCAACGACGTACTTGCCAAATGCAGAGAGAAGCCAGTCAATATCGTCGCGAACGAACTTGCGAGTCTGGCTTGTGCCGTTGGCAACAGCGATCCACTCTGTTTCGGGGAATCCTGCCCCCAACCCCCACTGCAGCGCTGCGAACAGATGGTTTGCATCCTCGACCGGACGCTCTGAAAGCTGATGCGGATCCGAGACCGATTGCTCGACGACGATGCTGTCAAGGCTGTCGTCGACAGATGTCGCCAGTAGCACCTCCCAGCCACGCTGAGAGGTGTCGATCGGGGCCTCCGCTAAGTGGTCACAGACGAGTTCAGCTAGTAGGTAGGGCGGCGGATTCTGTTCGCCGCCGATCCTTCGAAGCTCGTCGGCCACATCCGAGGCATTCATAGTTTCGGCCACATCGGACAATCGGTCGACCACGGACTGAGTCAGAGAAGCCCAACCCGACGCTCGATGGTGTGTTTCGTCGAGGTCGAGGACCCTGTCCTGGGACGTGAGAACGTCCGTGATGTCCAGCGGAACTGATGTCGGCGTGGCATCGGGATCAGAGATCCCCCCGCGATCGCCAGTCAGTTGGCCCGCCTTCGTCGAGACTGTCGATCGGCGCGCGGTCACCAGGATCGTCGCAAAGTCGCTCAGTGGGGATAGGAGTCGATCGATTACGCCAGTGAGCTGGGAGGGTGTCTCATCCAAGCCTTCCACGCCGATGATTGGGATGTGAGGTCCGTTCAACGGTGGTGCCGACAGGGCCATTCGTTCCAATGCGCCGATCAACTCGAAGGCGTTCCGCGGATTGCTCAGAGGCTCCAGTACACCTGACGCTATGAGTTGTTCGTCGATCCGTTCAGCAATTGCGTTGTGATTCAATCCGATCGCACTCACATAGGCATAGGGAGTCTGAGCGATTTGCAAAGATCCATCTTCTGCATCATCCGGTTGACCGTGCTGGACCAAGGAGTAGGCAAGAAGAGCTGATTTGCCACAGCCCGGACTTCCAGTGATCACGAAGATCCCTGTTTCGCGTTGGTTGACCCAGGATTGGACAATGCCCACTTCGGCTGTCCTGCCTGTGAAATGCCGCACCGCAGCGCCGTCGATGATCTCCTGCATGATCATCGCGGACGCCGCAGGTGACCATAGTGGGTTCTTGAACGTTGGCAGCGCACTACCCGCCGTGGCGAAGTGGGGGATAGGCCCGTGGGACGAGTCGTCCCATTGTTTGATCAGCGCGTCGCAGAGATCGTCGCCACGGATGAATTCACTGTGTACGTTCCAGCGACGTCGAAGGATGTCTGCGTGCTTTCCTACTGGGTCTGGCCCGCTTGTCAACAGATCGGCTAGCGCAGGCCCAAGGGTCTGTTCGCGGGCGGTTTCATTCGCTGCACACGAGGTCAGAACCCCTACCCAATTCGATTCGCTTGCCGTTCCGTGGCTGGTGAACAGGTCATCGACCTTGATAGAGATGCCCAGAGCAGAGCCCGAGTGGCACGTATCGAGGACGCAAAGGATTTGATGTGCGCCTGTCAGTACGCAATGCGACGCTACTGACACGGGGTCAAAGCCGGAAGCGATGTCGTTGCTGCTGTCACCGACCAGTAGTCGCACGCGTGAGCCGTCTGGGATGCCATGCCCGGACCACATCACAAAGACGGTGCCGCCGTCGGCGGAGTACTTTCCCTTGGAGGCTGCTAGCGCGCTGCGAACATCGACTTCTCGTGCGTCGGCAAGGACTTGTGTTTCGAAGTGGTCGCCCACGAGATCGGCGACCCTGGTTACCTCCGCAACTGATCGCGTTAGATCCGCGAGCTCATGGTCGTCGTAGCGGTCCGTTCCGATTCCAATGAACAGTGCTGGACCAGTCGCCACATTCCGCCCTCTCGTCCGACCTAAATTAGCGTAAGCGCATCGTCTGCCTCTGAATCGGCCTCGAAGTTGCGTGCAACCACCCCGCTGAACTCGTCGCTCAGAGGTCGTCGAGTTTCACTATCCCGTCTTGCAGAGCCCTGGCGACGAGTGCCGCCTTGGTCGGCGCAGCCCGACCGACTCGGGAGTACTTGTCTCGAATTCGAGTCAGGTGGGTATTGACGGTACCCAGCGCAATGTGGAGGCGAGCACCGACTTCGACTTTGGAGTCGCAGTTCAACCAGACCTTCAGGACTACAACTTCACGCTCGGTCAGTCCAGGTGACGAGTACGTCGGCGCTGGTCGTGGGCTCTGAACCTGCACCGTCGCGAGAGTGGAGCGGGCGACGGGCGGCCTCGGGCCGAGGGGGTTACGCACAGTCCTGGGCATTGCGGCGCGCGTCTGGACTCGGGTTCGATGATCGATCGACACCATCTAGGCCTCCTAGAGATACCGGCCTTGGGGCCGACAGAATCTGACCACGACTCTTGAATCCCTTGCAACACAATCTAGTTCGAGAAGACCGTCTATTTCAGTGCTCTATCTACACCCACATTTAGTTTCGACTACAATGTGCGGGCTCGATCACCGAATTGCTATAGTTCCTGATCCATTCAGGTGCTGTGCAGTCCAGTGAAGGCGGTTGACGTTGAACCCTAGGCCTGTCCCGCGCGAACAATTTCTCCATGCCGGATACCGGCTCCTCAACGAATTGGACATGACCGATCTCGCACGGTCGCTATCCATCTCGGCGGTCGTCGACGGTGCTGGGCTGTCGCATCAGACGTTCCACAACACCTACCCTGGCAACTCCCGCAGCGGAGGTTCCGGCGGCAAAGAGGCGTTTGTCGCGGATCTGCTCGACAACCTCACCGTGAATTACGGCGGCACTGCACCCACCGACCCGCCTGCCGGGCTGCTCGATGCGGCCGCACCGGTGTCCGCCCTGTTCGACGACCTGACTTCCGGCCTGATGCGGCGACGCCTGATCGCCACCTTGCTCGCTACCGACCACGACGGGGCCCGCAAAGCCGTCACCCCCGAATTCGAACGACTGGATGCCGACCTGCGCACCAAGGTGGGCCAGGCAATCCAAGCTCAGGGCGGGTCCGTCCGCCAACCTATGTCACTGACCTCCCTCTCCACTGTTCTCGGAGCTCTGCTGGACGGACTCGCACTACGAGAGATGCTGACTCCCGGTTCCTTCTCCGGGGACGACATCGCCGCAACGACCACCTCGATCCTGCGGTGGGCGATCGATCCACTGCATTCCGATCGACAGGTGCCCGACCCTGAACCGGCATATCCTCCCGACGACGCCGACGCGCTACGGCCGGACCTCGAGGCCGACGTGATCACCGCAACCGAAGCTCTGTTCGTCGACAACGGCTACTTTCTCGTCACACTCGCCGATATCGCGGCGGCCGCACGTCTGCGAGCCGACGACCTTCGACGGCTGTTCCCCAGCAAAGTCGACATCATCGTCGCCGCGCTGAAACCGAAGTTCGATCGAGTCCTGCGATTGCGTCGAGCCGATGAGCGTCTCGGCATCGAACCCGCTATTGCATTGCGCCGCACACTGATCGAGGTGGGCGAATTCGTGATCGACAACCGAGCCATGAGTTCCGGGATGCTGCTCGCCTTGAGCTTCGAGCAGTTTCAGCAACCCAACACCGTCACCACAGTTCTGGAAAACCTCTACCTCCCATCTGCGGTTATTCCGATCCTCGAACGGGGGCGCGAAGCGGGCGTGTTCAGCGATGAAGCACCGACGATCGAGGCGGCGATCATGCTGACCAACAACGTCCTGTTTCGATGCTTGACGCGGCCGACCGAAACGGCAATCGACGTTGCCGACGGCGTTCTCCGACTGCTCATGCCCGGCATCGCAACAAGGACCCCATAAGGGTGCCGCACCACCGCGCCCATGCCTGCGGCGTGGCGAGGTGAGTGTGACCGAAATCGATCCCATGCACTGGGATCGACTGGCACGACTGTCGCAGCACCTGCTCGACGACATCGAAGTCGGATCCGGAGACCACGGCACCTGGTATGTCAGTCGCGATATCGAGGCCGCGTTGCTTCGACGCACAGTCCTGGGATCCGAACCACAGATTGTTGTCGGTGAAGCCGGGCACGGAAAATCGACACTGCTGTGGTCGCTGCACCGAGCGTTGCAGAAGCAGGGGCTCCATCCGCTGCTGGTCTCTGCCACCTGGCTCCATCCTGGCGACGACGGCATTCGTACAGCCTCGACCGCCGAGATCGTCGCCGCCATCACCGGTCGACCGGGCGCGATACTGTTGCTCGACACCGCGGACCTGATGCTGCACAGCCGCTCTGCCCGCCACGACATCATCGACCTGGTCACAGTGCTCGCTCGGACGGCAGTCCCCGTAGTTCTGACGACCAGGCCGCTCGAAGGGCAAAGCCTTCCCGCGAACCTGGGGCACAAAATCACCCTCGGGCCGTTCTCCTCGAACTCCGAACTGCCGACCGCAATCGAGGCCTTGACCGTCGAATTCATCGCCGACGACTCGGTGATGCCTACGAATCCGGTGTCGGCGATCCAATCAGCCCTGGCCCGGGGCGCACTCGTAGACGACGTGTGCACCAGCCCCTTGCTGCTCAGGCTGCTCTTCTCGTTGTCGGCACCACATTTCCCTCAACTGGAACTCGACGTCACCGGCCTCTACAACCTGTTCTGGTCTCGCCGTATCGTCAGCGATCACCGCTCCGGACCCGAGGTACCGGCCGAGGACTCCGATGACCTCTCTGCCAGTGCCGGATTTCTTGCGATCGCCATGCTGGCGTTGGGAACACCCGAACCGCCCGTCGACGTCGTCGTTCGTCGCGCGGCGCAGGTCGCCGCATCGGTGGACCATGCGTACGACGACGTGGTCCTGCGCAGACATGTACGGGCACTGACCCGGCGCGGCGTACTGGTCACAACCGACAATCGTGCCCGATTTCTCCATCAGACGTTCTTCGAGTTCGCCGCCGCCAAGGGGCTCGCCAACAGGGGGGCCGAAGACGAACTCCCGAGATTGACAGCTCGTGTCGCACAGACGCCCGACGATCTGTTCGTCGGTGCCGTGGTCGAACAAACCTTGATCATCCTGGGATCAGATCTGCTGGCCAGACCCGCCGTCCGCGCAAGCTGTCAGACCCTCATCCGCACCGGGCTTCCGTATCCCATCTCGATTGCCATGACCGTGTGGGCGCATCACCCGGCACTACTCGAGCTCACCCCTGACATGTTCGCTGCGGTCGCCGATGACCAGCTGCGTCGATACCTGACGACGCTGCCCTTGCTGGACTCACGTCAATTCGCCGAGCGTGCACGAGATTTCGGCAACCGTCTCGACATCATTCCCAGGGGAACAGGAACGGGAACATTTCACGAAATTCTGTCGCCTCACGACGGCTCGGTTCATCCGCCGGATTCGCGGGTGCCCGAAGAACTCACCGCGTACCAAGAGCGCCTCGTTCGCGCTCTGCAACGCCTGGAGGCACGGCGGGGTGATCTCGAACGCGCCACAGATGAGGCCTACCGTTCGATTCGACGCGCCGCCGGTAGCAAAGACGACGATCAGCTCGGCCGCACCTTGTTCAGCATTTCCCGATCTGCGTTCTATCGGCTGAAAGCCGGTTCCAGTTGGAGCGCACCTGGAAAGAAGCTCTGCGCCGACATCGATGCGCACGGAGACACCATCGGCGAGCGCTTCGACCTTTCACGGTTGCACGACTCCTATGTGGCCGCGGCTCAGGAGGCGGACGATGCCCGCCATGCCAGGGATGGGCGCGGCGGATCCGCAGGTCAATGATGTTCGTCGCCAGTTCCGAGTTTCTCGAGAAGTCGAACAAGCACGCCGCGCGATCGGATCACACAGTCCCCACGTGATTCCCGTTCACCGCCCGGCCGGCGGTGGACTTGATCGAAAGGTCACGCCTTGAACTCAGCAGATCTGCACGAGCCCGCACATGCCGCGCTCCGACTTGTCCAATCCATCGCTCTCTCGGTACCTGCGTATCGCCGTCTGCTCCACGAGAACGGGATCGAGGTCGACTCGATCGCAACGATGACCGACCTGACGCAGCTACCGACCACATCGAAGGACAACTACCGCCGACCGAACACCCTCGTCGATCTGCAATCCGGGCAGCCCGAAGATGTCGAAACCATCGCCAGTAGTGCCGGATCGTCGGGCACCCCGACCTTTTGGTCACGCGGGCAACGCAGCACCGAACACGGAGCAGCCATGTTCGGAGACGTGCTGAGGGAATGTGCCGACACGGAACACCGAGCGACCCTGGCACTCGTGACGTTTCCCCTCGGACCGTACATCGGGGGTGCATTCATGTACGCAATGCTGCTCGAGCTCCGCAAACGTGGCCACCGACTGTCGATAGCGACTCCGGGCATGGACCCTGACGTCATCGCGAACGTGGTGTCCGAGGCCGCAGACGGGTACCAGCAGATAGTGATCTTCGCGTACCCGCCGATCGCGCGGGATCTCCTCGACACCCACGGCGACCTGCTTCGTCGACACGACGTCGTCATAATCGTCGGCGGCGAACCCGTCAGTGAAGCGTGGCGCTCCCTCGTCCACGACATGCTGGGCGACAAAGACGGAGACCGTGTACGAGTGGTGTACGGGGCAACCGACGTCGGATTCGTCGGATACGAAACGGCCGCCACGATCGCCATACGGGCGGCGGCAGCACATGACTCGGCCATGAATCGCGCGATATTCGGCACCGAGTACGCCGAAGGAGATGTCGTGCAGCAACCCGCCTTCGTGCAATACCAGCCCGAATTCACCTACATCGAAGTCGACTCCGAGGGCTACCTGCTCTTCACCGTCGGCGGCGTACTACCGCTCGTGCGCTACCGGGTGAACGACAGGGGTGAAACCCTCGTCGGCAGCGCCGTCCGCGAGCGACTGGCCGACGCCGGCCATCCCGCTCTGGCGGAAGGTATCGACCCGAATGCCCACTACCTCTTGGTTTTCGGACGTACGGACGTCGCTGCGATCTACAGTGCCGTCAACATCTACCCCGACTACTTGCGACCGGCAGTCGAACACATCTCCCTGGCGACGCGGTTGACCGGACGGTTCATCGCCCGCTGCGAGACAGACAGCGAACAGCGTCAAACACTGACCCTCGACGTCGAGCTTCGCCCCCAACAACAGCCCGACCCGGAGACAGTCGAACAGGTTCGACAGCTTTCCATCGCCAGCCTCCGACAATTGAGCGCCGAGTACCGCATCGTTCACGATCAGAAAGGCCGAGAGGCAGAACCCGTAGTACACCTGAGGCCGTTCCGATCGGACGGTTTCGTCACCGGCGGAAAGCAGAAGTCGGTCGAGTAAGCGCTTCCGCGCCGTCGTGCGTCGCAGGTCTGGAACTTCGACAGCGGAAGCCCTACGGTTGTTTCATGGCACTGTCGAAGGCAGAACGCAAGAATTTCTGGCCGAGTCTCACGTCGCCGCGCTGTCCGTCTCCGCGGGTCCTGATCGTGGTCCGTTGACCGTCCCCATCTGGTACGACTACACCCCCGGCTCCCAGGCGTGGGTCCTCACCGGCGAGACGTCCAAGAAGGCCGAACTCATCAGGGCTGCACAGCGTTTCACGCTCATGATCGAACAGTCGAATCCGACCATCAGATACGTATCCGTCGAGGGTCCGGTCACTCGCGAGGAACCGTGCACCCCAGACCTTCTGCGCGTCATGGCTGCCCGCTATCTGCCACCGGAGAAGGTCGACGGCTATCTCGAGATGGCCGAGAGCGAGCACGAGGAAAGCGTGGTGTTCTACCTGCAGCCGGAGCATTGGCTGTCGGCCGATCTGGGCGCGATCTGAAAGACCACGCGGGTTCGTACTACGGAGTCGGTGCCAGGCTGTTTCCGGGTGGGATGGTTCCGCAGTTGCTGCGCGTCGGCCCACCGGCAAATCGCTCTGTCAGAAACTGCAGACTCTGCGCCTCGAACACCGGAAATGCTTCGCTGTGCGTCAAGCCGTCGTACTGTGCGTACTGCACATCGACGCCCCGGCCGCAGTATGCGTACGCCAGCCCCTGCACGTCGCCGGTGATCATGACGGTGTCGCCGATCGGATCGGCGTGCCCGACAGCCAGGAACATCGGCGTCCGCGGCGTGCCCTGGCTACCCATGATGTTGTCGTCGATCGCCGCCACCACCTCGGGTACGTCCAGCAGCGAGTTGTACGGGGCCCTGACCATCGAGGCGTCGGTGAGTGTCGGGTAGTCGTCGGCGAACTGAGCGATGCACTCCTGATCGACCTGATCGATCACCTCGAGGCCGTAGTCGGAGATGAAACTGTTCAGGTCGAGGCCGTATGCACGTTCGTAGGCGACGATCAGTGCCGGGATGACACCCGCCCACTGCTTGTTGCCGCTGACGTACGGCAGGTTGTGAGCCAGGTCGACCGGTAGCCCGCCGGCCGCCACACCCACGAGATTCAGCTCGGGTGCGTACTCGGGGGCAATTTCGGCACCCCACTGCGTCGGCACGGATCCGCCGGAGTACCCGACCATGCCGACGGGCGTGCTCGACGGAAGCTGCAGGAAGGACTGAGCCGCACGAATGCCGTCCAGCGCTGCGTAGCCCGACTGCCGCCCGATCGTCCACTCGAGCTCCTCACCCTCGTAATCCGGCACGACGACGGTGTAGCCGGCTGCGAGGTAGCCGGCGATGACCGCCTGTTCCGCACCGGCAATGGGACTCGTGGACCCGCCGCTGAGGGTGTACGAGGGATTGCACTGAGAGCCGAGGGCGTCGTAGGCCATGTGGTACGAGACGATCCGCGTCGGCCCGGGGACCAAGGGCCGCAGCACGGTGGCGACCGTGACGACGCCGTCGCCCTGCTGGTCGGTAGTGCTGTACAGCACCTGGCTACCCGTGATCGGCGTCGGCTGGGCCGGCGTTCGGAACGTCATGGGCCTCGACCGCAGCACCGTCCCTGGGGAGACGTCCAGGCCGCCGTCCCAATCGTAGAACGGATCGTCGGCAGGTATCGGTGAGCCGGGTCCCGGATCCGCCTGTGCAACAGGCACACTCACGAAAATCGCGGACCCGAGAAGTAGAACGACGGAGGCCACCAGCCTCACCGCAAACCCTCTACCAGCCTGTGACATGGAACAATTAAACCCCCGCGAACTCGAAGTTGTGGACGGAAATCGCCGGATTTTCATCCATAACTTCGAGTTCGGCGGAGGCGAGAGCTACTTCAGAACGATGTTCACCATTCGACCCGGGATCACGATGATCTTGGTCGGGGCCTTGCCGTCGAGCAGGGCCACGATTTTCTCCTCGGCCAATGCAGTTTTCTCGACGTCGTCCTTCGTCGCGTCGGCAGGCACGGTGATGCGGCTGCGGACCTTGCCGTTGACCTGGATGGGGTAGTCGACGGTATCGGCGACGAGCCACTTCTTCTCCACGCGCGGGAAAGGCCCGTGCGCCAACGACTTCTCGTGACCCAGCTTGCTCCACAGTTCCTCGGACAGGTGCGGCGCCAGCGGAGCGAGCATCAGGATCAGCGGCTCGACCACCCCACGCGGCGCACCGTCCGGGTACGCCTTGGTGATGTGATTGGTCAGCTCGATCAGCTTGGCACCGGCCGTATTGTCGCGCAGCGCAGCGTAATCCGCGTGCACGCCGTCGATCACGCGGTTGAGCACCCGCAGCGTGT
Organism: Rhodococcus sp. BS-15; assembly: GCF_000813105.1. Lineage (NCBI taxonomy): Bacteria > Bacillati > Actinomycetota > Actinomycetes > Mycobacteriales > Nocardiaceae > Rhodococcus > Rhodococcus sp. BS-15. Next base: position 20,519 of record NZ_BAOX01000052.1, read on the forward strand.
CCTCGGTCGGCTTGTCGTCGGTGACGCGAACCTCGCCGGTCACCTCGTCGAGCGCCAGTCGCCACACACGCTGCAGGAACCGCTGCGCGCCGACGACGTCCTTCGTCGCCCACGGCCGCGAGGTGTCCAGCGGGCCCATCGACATTTCGTAAACGCGCAGGGTGTCGGCACCGTATTCGGCGAAGATCTCGTCGGGGGAGACCGAGTTCTTCAGGGACTTACCCATTTTCCCGTACTCACGGTTGACGGGCTGATCCTGATAGAAGTAGCCGCCGTCGCGCTCGACGACCTCGGCCGCGGGTACATAGACCCCGCGCGCGTCGGTGTACGCATACGCCTGGATGTAGCCCTGGTTGTACAGCCGACGGTACGGCTCGCTCGAACTGACATGACCCAGATCGAAGAGCACCTTGTGCCAGAAGCGCGAGTACAGCAGGTGCAACACCGCATGCTCGACGCCACCCACGTAGAGATCGACACCGCCTGGATCGTGGGGCCCGTGGATCTCCGGACGCGGCCCGACCCAGTACTTCTCGTTCTCCGGGTCCGCAAAGGCCTCGGAGTTGGTGGGGTCGATGTAGCGCAGCTGGTACCAGGAACTACCGGCCCACTGCGGCATGACGTTGGTGTCGCGGGTGTAGGTCTGCAACCCGTCGCCCAGATCGAGCTCCACGTTCACCCATTCGGCGGCCTTCGCCAGTGGCGGGGACGGCTCGGAGCCCGCGTCGTCCGGGTCGAACGAGACCGGTGCGTAGTTCTCGACCTCCGGAAGTTCCACCGGCAGAGCAGAATCCGGCAGGCCGTGCGGGTTGCCCTCGGAGTCCCAGACGATCGGGAACGGCTCGCCCCAGTAGCGCTGGCGAGCGAACAGCCAGTCGCGCAGCTTGTACTGAATGGTGCCGCGGCCGGTGCCGTCGGCTTCCAGTCGCGCGATGACGGCGGCCTTGGCCTCGTCCACCGGCAGACCGTCCAGGAAGTCGGAGTTCACCAGCTCACCGTCGCCGACGTATGCCGCCTCGGTGACGTCTCCGCCCGAGATGACCTCGCGCACAGGCAGACCGAACGCGGTGGCGAACTCCCAGTCGCGCGCGTCGTGTCCTGGTACGGCCATGATCGCGCCGGTGCCGTAGCCGGTCAGCACGTAGTCGGCGATGAACACCGGCACCTGCTCACCGTTGACCGGGTTCTTCACGTAGGCACCGATGAAGACGCCGGTCTTCTCCTTGTTCTCCTGCCGCTCGAGATCGGACTTGGCGGCGATCGAAGCGCGATATGCAGCAACGGCTTTCGCGGGGGTGGCGGCCCCGCCGGTCCACTTGTCGGAAACGTCCGAAGGCCACTCGGGAGCAACCAACCCGTCGACCAGTTGGTGCTCCGGGGCGAGCACCACGTAGGTGGCACCGAACAGCGTGTCCGGGCGGGTGGTGAACACCTCGATGTTCGAGAACGAGACCTGCGCACCGCGCGAGCGCCCGATCCAGTTGCGCTGCATGGTCTTGACCTTCTCGGGCCAATCCAGGTACTCGAGGTCGTCGACCAGGCGGTCGGAGTACGCGGTGATGCGCATCATCCACTGCCGCAGGTTCTTTCGGAACACCGGGAAGTTGCCGCGATCGCTGCGTCCGTCGGCGGTGACCTCCTCGTTGGCCAACACCGTGCCCAGGCCGGGGCACCAGTTGACCATCGAGTTGGACTCGTACACCAGACGGAAGCCGTCGATCACCTCGCGGCGTTCACCGACGGTCAGCGTCTCCCAGGAGCGACCGTCGTCCAACTGACGCGCACCGGAAGCAAATGCCGCCTCCAGTTCCGCGATGGGCCGCGCTTTGCCGAGGTCCGCGTCGAACCACGAGTTGAAGATCTGCAGGAAGATCCACTGCGTCCAGTGATAGAAGTCGACGTCCGTCGTCGCCAGGGACCGTCGGCGATCGTGCCCCAGACCCAGCCGACGCAGTTGGCGTCGCATGTTGGTGATGTTGTCCTCGGTGGTGCTGCGCGGGTGCGTGCCCGTCTGCACGGCGTACTGCTCGGCCGGCAGACCGAACGCGTCGTAGCCCAGCGCATGCAGCACGTTACGACCCTGCATGCGGTGATACCGCGCGAAGACGTCGGTGGCGATGTAGCCGAGGGGATGACCGACATGCAGCCCACTGCCCGACGGATACGGGAACATGTCCTGGACGAACAGCTTGTCCTTCGGGACGTCTCCGGCGAGGGTTCCGACCGGGTTGGGAGCGTCGAAAGTGCCCTGCGTCTCCCACAGGTCCTGCCACTGCTCCTCGATGTGCCCGGCGAGTTCGGCTGTGTAGCGGTACTCGGGGGCGGACTCGGTGGATGCTTCAACGGAATCGGTCACACCTACCAGCCTAAAGTGTGACGCGGCCCGCCTGGTACCAGGACCTCGCTGCGCCGTATCCTGGCCAGGTGGTCATCGTCTCGGTTGTGTTGTTCGTGCTCGCCCTCGTCGTCGGCGCTGTCGCTGTCGCGTCGCTGCTGGGCCGGCTCCCACGTAACCGTTTCGCCGGTGTCCGCACCGCCGAGGCCATGCGTGACGACGAAACGTTCATCCTCGCCAACCGCGTTGCCGGTCCCACCACCGCCGCATCGGCCTTGGTGTTGGCCATCGGCGCAGTGGCCGCACTCGCATTGAGCGGCATCGCCGCCGTCGTCGGCGTCGTCGTAGCCCTCGTGGCCGCCCTGTTCATCGCCGCAGCCGGCGGATCCATCGGGGCACG
>NZ_BAOX01000051.1:0-23357 GCF_000813105.1 Rhodococcus sp. BS-15
CACGCGCCGCGCGCACATCGGCCACGGAGTCAGCGGACCCGGGGCCGCCCTGTGGGTCGAGGCCGAGACCGTTGCGGATGTGCCCCCGAGTGACGACCTCAAAGCCCTGGCAGCCGAATACAAGCAACTCGTCGTTGCGATGCTGCAGCGCCGAGACGCGTGGCAGGTGATCGACTCGGTCAACAAACTCACCGACCCGGGCGCGATCGCCGACACGGCCGGCTACGCGTCGTATCTCACCGACGTACAGAAGCGGGACCTTCTCGAAACCCCGGATGTGGCAACGCGTCTGACTTCACTCATCGAGTGGACCAAGACTCACCTCGCCGAAGTCGAGGTCAACGACAAAATCTCCGGCGACGTTCGCGAGGGCATGGAGAAGACCCAGAAGGAGTTTCTGCTCCGGCAACAGTTGGCGGCCATCCGCAAAGAACTCGGCGAGGACGAGCCCGACGGTGCCGACGACTACCGTGGCCGCGTCGAGGCTGCGGATCTGCCCGAGAAGGTGCGCGAACAGGCGCTGCGTGAGGTCGGCAAACTGGAGCGGGCCAGCGATCAGAGCCCCGAGTCGGGCTGGATTCGCACCTGGCTCGACACCGTGCTGGATCTGCCGTGGAACAACACCACGACCGACAACAACGACATCGATTCTGCACGTGCAGTTCTCGATGCCGACCATCACGGGCTCGACGACGTGAAGGATCGTATTGTCGAGTACCTGGCCGTCCGGGCGCGTCGCTCCGAGCGTGGTCTGCAGTCGGTCGGTGGGCGTGGGTCCGGTGCCGTCATGGTGCTCGCAGGTCCGCCCGGAGTCGGCAAGACCTCGCTGGGCGAGTCGGTGGCCCGTGCGCTCGGTCGACAGTTCGTGCGCGTCGCTCTCGGCGGCGTCCGCGACGAGGCCGAGATTCGTGGGCACCGTCGTACCTACGTCGCGCGCTGCCGGGCCGGATCGTGCGGGCCATCGGCGAGGCGGGATCGATGAATCCGGTTGTCCTGCTGGACGAGATCGACAAGGTCGGCTCGGACTATCGCGGCGACCCCAGTGCCGCTCTGCTCGAGGTGCTTGACCCGGCGCAGAATCACACGTTCCGTGATCACTACCTGGATCTGGATCTCGACCTGTCCGACGTGGTCTTTCTCGCTACCGCCAACGTGATCGACCAGATTCCCGGGCCGTTGCTCGACCGCATGGAATTGGTGACCATCGACGGCTACACCGAGGACGACAAGGTCGTCATCGCCCGGAACTACCTGCTGCCCCGTCAGATGGACAGGGCGGCAATCACATCCGAGGAGGTGACAGTCACCGACGCTGCGCTGCGCAAGATCGCGGCCGACTACACCCGTGAGCCGGGCGTGCGGCAACTCGAGCGATTGCTGGCCAAGGCGCTGCGTAAGGTCGCGACGAAGTTGGTGGGCAGCACGGATGTCCTGAAGATCGACGAGTCGGACCTGGTGACGTACCTCGGTCGCCCGCGGTTCACTCCCGAGGCGCACGAGCGAACCGAAGTGCCGGGCGTGGCAACGGGTCTCGCGGTCACAGGACTCGGCGGAGATGTGCTGTTCATCGAGGCTGCGGCGACCGACGGTGACGCCCGGCTCGAGCTCACCGGTCAGCTCGGCGACGTGATGAAGGAGTCCGCACAGATCGCACTGTCCTACGTGCGCTCGCACGCAGCACAATTCGGCGTCACGCAGGATTCTCTCGATCGCAGTATTCACGTGCACGTTCCGGCGGGCGCGGTGCCGAAGGACGGTCCGTCGGCCGGTGTGACGATGGTGACTGCCCTGGTGTCGATGGCTACCGGGCGGCCGGTGCGCTCGGACGTCGGCATGACCGGTGAGGTCACGTTGAACGGTCGGGTGCTGCCGATCGGCGGGGTGAAGCAAAAATTGCTGGCTGCGCAGCGTGCGGGACTGAAGACGGTGTTCATTCCGGCGCGCAACGAACCGGATCTGGACGACGTGCCCGCAGAGGTGTTGGAGGCGTTGGATGTTCGCCCGATGACCGAGGTCGCCGACATCCTGGCGCTCGCGCTGGAGCCTGCGAAGGCAACTGCTGCGGCGTAGTACCGCATCGATCGCCCAGCAGGGGCAGGTGGCATCGACCGCCTGCCCCTCCCGTCGGTCTCGAGTGCCGCGCTTGACCTCGAGCTATGTCGAGGTTCTACGTTGGTGGGATGAGTATGGAGATGACCGCCTGGAATCAGATGTATCGCACGATGAACAGGCCCGACACCCAGTCGTCGTTCTCGAAGGAGACGGCCCGCAGGATCCTGACGTTCGCGGCACCGCATCGCCGCGCTCTCGGCGGATTCCTGGTGCTCAGCGTCGCCTTGGCCGTACTCGCCGTGGCCACGCCGGTATTGGCCGGACGGGTGGTCAACGCGATCGTCGACGGACGAGAACTACGCGTGGTGGTCCTGCTGGCGGTGGCGATCGCGGCGATCGCTCTGGTGGACGCGGTGGTCGGTCTGATCAACCGGTGGCTCTCGGCGAACATCGGCGAAAGCCTGATCCTGGATCTGCGGACCGCGGTGTTCGACCACGTGCAGCGCATGCCGATCGCGTTCTTCACACGAACCCGCACCGGTGCGCTGGTGAGCCGGCTCAACAACGACGTGATCGGAGCGCAGCGCGCGTTCAGCACCACCCTGTCCGGTGTCGTCAGCAATCTCGTGACCCTGGTGCTGACGTTGGTGGTGATGATCGGAATCTCCTGGCAGATCACCCTTCTCGCATTGGTCCTGCTGCCGGTGTTCGTGCTTCCCGCTCGCCGGATGGGTCGACGCCTCGCGCGGCTGCAACGTGAAGCGGCAGCACACAATTCGGCGATGAGTACGCAGATGACGGAGCGTTTCTCGGCGCCGGGAGCAACACTGGTGAAGCTGTTCGGTCATCCCGAGCAGGAATCGGTCGAGTTCGCGGTGCGGGCGGCCAGGGTGCGCGATATCGGGGTGCGCAGTGCCATGGTGCAGACGGTGTTCGTCACGGCGCTGACGCTGGTCTCGGCACTGGCGCTCGCTGTGGTGTACGGATTGGGCGGCTTCTACGCCCTCAGTGGGAGCCTGGACCCGGGTTCGGTTGTGGCACTGTCGCTTCTGCTGGCGCGGTTGTACTCACCGCTGACCGCGCTGGCCAGCGCCCGCGTGGAGGTCATGAGCGCGTTGGTGAGCTTCGAGCGAGTCTTCGAGGTTCTCGATCTCGTTCCGTTGATCGCCGACAAGCCCGACGCGAAAGTTCTACCGCCAGGGCCGGTGGCCGTCGAACTCGACGATGTGCGGTTCGCGTACCCGTCCGCAGACAAAGTGTCGCTCGCCTCGCTCGAGGAGGTCGCGACCCTGGATTCCCGCGGGGGAGAGGAAGTTCTGCACGGTGTGTCGTTCCGAGCCGAACCCGGCCAGATGGTCGCGCTGGTCGGTACGTCTGGTGCGGGCAAGTCCACGATCGCGCAGTTGATCGCACGGCTGTACGACGTCGATGGCGGTGCGGTCCGGCTGGGCGGCGTCGACGTGCGGGACCTGACGGCCGAATCCGTCTGCGGCACAGTGGGAATGGTGACACAGGACGGGCACCTGTTCCACGAGAGCATCCGGTCGAATCTGCTGCTGCCGCGGCCCGACGCCACCGACGACGAACTGTGGGACGCGCTCTCGCGGGCGCGGCTGGCGGACCTCGTGCGTTCCCTGCCCGACGGCCTGGACACCGTCGTCGGCGAGCGCGGGTATCGACTGTCCGGTGGTGAGCGTCAGCGCCTGACGATCGCACGGTTGCTGATCGCGCAGCCGCGGGTCGTCATCCTCGACGAGGCAACGGCCTCGTTGGATTCGACGTCGGAGGCCGCGGTGCAGGCCGCGTTGGCCGAGGCGCTGGAGGGCAAGACGTCGGTGGTCATCGCGCACCGGCTCTCGACCATCAGAGCTGCGGACGTGATCCTGGTGATCGAGGACGGGCGAGTCGCCGAACGCGGCACCCACGACGAGCTCCTCGCAGCGGGTGGCCGCTACGAGGAGCTGCATCGGACGCAGTTCGCACAGGCGGAGTGACCTCAGGAAACCGGGTCCGGGACCACGGTCGCTGGGTCGTCGTCGGTTGCGGCGGCGAGCATCGGGGTGAATCCGTCGATCGCGTAGTCCAGCGACAGTGGGCTCGAGTAGCCGAGGGCCGAGGGGAGATCCGTGCTGAAGGAGCCGATGTAGACGGTTCGGTCCTGTCGAACGACGTCGAGGGCGGCGAGTAGTGGGTTGGCCTGCAGCTGCTCGCGGCCCTGGCCGGCGATGACCAGGACGTCGGTGTCGAGTCGGTCGAGGTTCTCTTCACTGATGGTCTCGGAGGCGTCGGGAATTTCGAAGCCGAGGTCGGTGAAGAACAGGGCGCGGATGTCGTCCCTGCCGAGAAGCAGGTAGCTGCCGTCGTCCATGACGAACGCGAGAGTCAGTGACTTGCCGGTGAACTGGGGGTTCTCGCTTCGGTGTCGGCGAACTTCTGCTCGAGCTCGGCCGTCTGGTCCTGAGCTTCCTGCGACTTGCCGAGGCTTCGCCGACGACGGCGAACTCCCGCTGCCAGGTCGCGGCGGGTACGTCGTCGTAGCCGCCGATGTCGGCGATCGTGGGGGCCATCCCGGAGAGGGTGTCGTACTGGCCCTGGTCGATGAAGGAGTACGGGCCGAGGATCAGATCGGGTGCTTGCGCCGCGATCTGCTCGAGGTCGAGGTCTGTGCTGCCGACTTCCGGGATCTCGGTTCCCCCCAGCGCTGCTTGCGCCCAGGGGCGCTGCCGGTAGTCGTAGCTCAGGTTGCCGCGTGTCGCGACGGGTTTGACGCCCAGCGCGAGTGCGAAGTCCTGCTCGTTGAACCCGATCGTCACGACGCGGGTGGGCTCGGTGTCGATGACCGTCTCACCGAATCGGTGATCGATGGTGACCGGGAAGCCGGCGCTGCTACCGGGGCTACCGGATGCGTCGGTGTCGGACGAACAGCCGGCTGCCAGTGCCAGAACGGATGCACCGGCGGCGACGAGCTGGACGGACTTCTTCATGTGATCTCCTCGCTACTGAACCTAGCGAGGTTAGCCTAACCGACCCGTTGAAGCTTTGATCATGTGCCAGGGGTCGGGCGACCCGATCAGCAGTTGGACGTAGCCGGTACTCCGGCGAATCGCTGGTCGATCCACTCGAGCGCCTGAGGTAGGCCGAGCACCGCAGCAGTCAGATGATCGTTGCTGGGCACCTTCACTTCGGTCACCAGCACTCCGGCGCGGCAGTATCGGGCGAGCGTGTTGTCGATCGCGCTGACCGGAATCAATGCGTCTGTGGGGCTGTGCCACTCGAAGTACGGTGCCTTCGGTACGCCGGGATACAGCTCGACGCTGTTGTCGTTGACGGCGGCGATCGCTTCCGGGCTGCTGATCAGGTCCAGCGTGCCCGCTACCTCCATGGCGCTCTTGCCTGCACCTGCCGCGATGATGTCGTTGGTGCACCCGTTTTGCATCTTGCTCTCGATTTCCTTACCCAGCGGGTTCAGTTGCGAGCTGATCGGGATGCGGGTGGGGTACTCGCGTTCGATACCGAGCGCGGCAGCGAACGCCAGACCGAACATGGGGTGCGGGGCGAACCCGAGATCGCGGGCCATGCGCTCGAGGTTCATCGGAGCGCCACCGTTCGCGCTGCCGACGATGTTCAGCTCGGGCGCGTAGTCGTTCTGAAGCGCAGCTGCCCATGCCGTGGCCATTCCGCCGCCGGAGTAGCCGGCCAACGCAACCGGGCTCTGCTGAACCTGGATGGGATCGAAGCGCTGAGTGGCGCGAATGCTGTCCAGCACGATCTGCCCGCCGAGCCTGGCTGCACCGTAGGCGCTGTTGGGTCCGAGGTGATCGGCGATGACGACCGTCCAGCCACGCTGCAGTACTGCATTGAGAGCGGGTGCCTCACGAATCATCAAATTCGGGTCGTTGGTCCAGAGCGCTTGTGAAGGTGCACATTCGAGACCGAGGGCATTGATGATGTGTTGGTAGGAAAGCACCGGACCGTTCGGCGCTTTGTTTCGTGGAACCAGCACGGTATTGATTGCGGCGATGGGATTTCCGGCCGAATTGGTGGAGCGGAAATTCAGCTGCCACACGTCCACGCCGAAGAATCCGGGGGGCGGTGGCATCGGGCGGCTGGAGATCACGTCGCCCGGTGCGAGCGCATCGAGATCCACAGGCGGAGAGTAGAAGCCGTCCGCGATGGGCGACGGGAACAACGGCGCCGCAGCTGCTTGACCTGCACCGACAAGTGACGAACACAGGACTGCAACTGCCGTCATGCTGACAGCGCCTGCCAACTTGAGAACCCGCATATGGTAAACCCCTCCGTGCCTGAACCGAAGCGACGAGCGCTGCGGCGATCTGGCAAGCCCCCGTAGAGCCGGCCCGCAAACCGTTATAGCTGATGATGCGTGACTTGTTACGCCCCCCCCGGTAACGATGGGCGCAACGGTACGCATCCGCTCATTTTATGGCAACCGAATGTTACCTACCCTCGTTTCTTCGATCGGGTCCAAGTTTTTCGTCCGGTGCATCCATGTCATTCCTGGCGCACCGCCTTCGGTTCCTTGTCCGGGCGCAGGCCGCGCCAGCTCGGATGCCGCAGATGACCGGATTCCGTGGTCTCGTAGAACCGCACCTCGCCGACGAGTACCGGCTCGACCCATACCGCTCCGTTCCGATCGGCCGCGGGCAGCACCGAAGAGAAAGGACTGTCCGACGCCTCGAGTGGGGCGAGTAGGGCGGCGAGCGTATCGAGCGCACGGTCGTCGAACCCGGTTCCGACGCGTCCCACGTAGCGCAGTCGGTCTCCGTCGGGAATGCCCATCAGCAGTGAGCCGAACCCTCCGGAACGACGACCCTGCCCTTTGCGCCATCCACCGATGACGATCTCCTGTGTTCGCCAGTTCTTGAACTTGATCCAGGTGTGGGCGCGTTTGCCGGGTTGATAGACGGAGTCGGTGCGTTTGGCGACGACGCCTTCCCAGCCCCGTTCTCTGCTTTCGGCGATGGCGTCCGCGGCGGTCCCCGTCAGCCGCGGTGGCACCAGTACCGAGTCGAGTCCGGTGGTGAGTAGTTCCAGCAGTCGTCGTCGATCCGAGTACTTCTTGCGCAGCAGTGACGTGCCGTCGAGGTGGAGCAGATCGAAGGCGATGAATCGGATGTCGTCACGGGTGGCGTTCTGCAGTTTCTCGAAGCTGCTGACGCCGCCGTCGTCGAACACCACGACTTCTCCGTCGACGACGGCGTCGTGCTCGGCCAGGTCGTCCGCGAAAGATTGGAGTGCGCCGAACTTCTCGGTGTAGTCGTTGCCACTCCGCGTGCGCAGTGTCATCGAACCGTGCGTGAGTTCGGCGACGATGCGGAACCCGTCCCACTTGCCCTCGAACGACCACTCGTCGTCCGGCAGATCGAGGATGTCGCCGGCGGTGGCGAGCATCGGTGAGATGTTCTTGGGCTCGGGCTTGTCGGGAGCATCATTCATCAGGTGCATCAACCACTGGCTGCCTTGGTGCGGATCAGTGCGAACCGCCCGCGCGCCTTCTTTCCGTGCAGGACGACGATGACCTCGTCGTCTCGCCACTTCTCGAGCTCGTAGGTTCCGCTGTCCCAGATCGAGACGTCGCCGCCGCCGTACTCGCCCTTGGGTATCCGACCGGAGAACGTCGCGTATTCGAGTGGGTGGTCCTCGGTGTGTACCGCCAGCCGGTTCTGCTTCGGGTCCACCGGGATGTTCTTCGGGACGGCCCACGAGACCAGGACGCCGTCGTGTTCGAGTCGGAAGTCGTAGTGCAGCCGTCGGGCATGATGCTCTTGAATCACGAACGTGTCGTTGTTGCCCTGCGGTTCGGTGGTGGTCGGTATCGGCTCGGGGGTCTTGTCGGCGCTGCGCATGCTGCGGTATTTGACGAGTTTGTCGGTGGTGCTTGTATTTTCGTTGTGCGAGTCCATCTCGGGGTCCAGATCGGCCAGTGGATCGCCGACGTCCGCGAAACGCTCGAGGACCTCCTCGAACCGAAGCTGTTGCAGGCCGGTCGCTTCCAGCTCGTCCCACGTGCGTGGTGCTGCGACGGTGGGGAGTGTTCGCCCGCGCAGCGAGTACGGTGCGACCGTCGTCTTCTTGCCGTTGTTCTGGCTCCAGTCGACGAACACCCGCCCGGTTCGTTTCGCTTTCGCCATCGTTGCCGTAACCCGGTCCGGTGATCTTTCCTCGAGCAGGGTGGCAACACGTTTGGCGACGGTGGACGCGCCGGAGGTCGACAGCGGTTTCTCCAGCGGCACGTACAGGTGAATTCCCTTGCTGCCGCTGGTGACCGGATATGCGGTCATCCCGATATCGCCGATCAGATCCCGTATCTCGCAGGCGACTTCGGCGCATCGGGCGAGATCCACGTCCTCGCCGGGGTCGAGGTCGAAGACCATACGGGTGGCCGGTCCTGGTTCGGTGCCGTCGAACCGCCACTGTGGCACATGCGCTTCGATGGCCGCTTGTTGACCGAGCCACGCCAGATCGGCTGCAGTGGAGAACAGTGGGTAGGTGACGACGCGGTCGGAGTGTTGCATCGAACGCCGATCGAGCCAGTCGGGTGCGGACGCGGCGAGGTTCTTCTCGAAGAAAGATGACTGGTCGACGCCGTTCGGCCAGCGCTTACGGGTCACCGCGCGGCCGGTGAGGTGAGGAAGCATCGCAGGTGCGATGGTGGTGTAGTACTCGATGATGTGGCTCTTGGTGGTGCCGGTTTCGGGGAACAGCACTTTGTCGAGGTTGGTGACGGAGACCTTCCGACCTTCGATCTCGAGCGTGGCCATCCTCTCAGGTTAGTGGTCGCCGTCAGAACCTGCGGGCAACTTGTGACAGGGTCGATGTCATGGCGACGATCAGTGTCTCGGTGCAGATGCCCGAAAATCCGCAGGGCGCGTGGGACAAGGCTTCCGCGCTCGATCGGTTCGACGAGTGGATGACCATCCACGGCGGGTGGTGCAGTCCGCCACCCAAGAAGGTCGGCAAGGGCACCGAAGTGGAGTCACTGGTGAAGGTGAAGGGCTTCAAGAACACGATCAACTGGACCTTCACGCAATACGACGAGCCCAAGCTGATCGAGATGTCCGGCCGCGGCAAGGGCGGGGTGAGAATCTCGCTGACCGTCCATGTGCGTGAGGCCGAGGGCGGATCGGAGCTGACGCTCGACGCGAAATTCGGCGGGGGTGTGCTGTTCGGTCCGGTCGGTTCGGTGGTGGCGCGGGCACTGGATACCGATGTCAAGAAATCCGTTGCGAATCTGGCGGCGTTGAAGTGACGCATACTTACTGAAGTAGCTGCACGACAACCTCTTCCAGCCCCGCACCGTTGTTTGCCCGGAGACGAAGACTGCACGGGATGCTCCACTCGAGGCCTCGATCGAGGGAATCCCGCGCACGACCGGTCCGAGTGGAGCAAAAATTGCCGAGACTCCTATTGCTGTCGAGTCTTGCGCAACCACCACAGTCCCGCGATGGGGAGCACCACCGGGATGAACACGTATCCGGATCCGAAGTGCGACCACACCGTCGGCTCCGGGAAGTCCTGGGGCTGGATGTAGCTGAGGGTGCCGATCCCGATGACCCCGACGAGTTCGATGATGCAGGAGACCGTCACCACTCGTCGGGATGCTTCGGTTGCTCGGGCCAGTCCTACCGTGGCGACGATGTAGACCACCGCTGCGAAGGCCGACAGCAGATACGCCACCGGTGCGTCGTCGAATCGTGTGGTGAGCTGCACGATCGAGCGTGATGTGGCGGCGACGGCGAACACGGCGTAGACGGCGATGAGGAAGCGCCCGAATCCGGTACGCGTCGCTTGCTGCAGGTTGTCAGGCATATCCGGCCCAAATCTGGCTCAGGCGCAGCACCATGGCCGCGAGGGTGAGGACGGCAACGAGGAGCACCGCTGTGCCGCCGCGGGAGCGGTCGCCCAGGGACCACCACGTGCCGAGGGGGAGCAGGAACAGCAGCCCGACGAGGTAGGACCCGAATGTCAGCCGGTGTATCTCGCGATCCGAGGTGAACATCATGGCGAACCCGATGACGGCCTGCAGTGCGACGACGGCCTCGGTGGCGGCGATGGTCCAGAACAGTGCGCGATCGGACTTGTTCTTCAGCAGGACCGGTCGGTTCATGGCGAGCTTCGCGAGCACCCAGATGCCTACGACCAGGGACAACGCATACAACAAGCCGGTGACGGCGCCGATCATCGAGTTCCTCGTCAAGTTCGTGGTGGATGGGTGGTTCGGCCTCCACACTATCCGCGTAACGCCACGTCAACACTGTGAGGCCCTCGAAACACGGCGTTGTTCCGGGTGTGACCAATCGGAAATGGATGGGGCTTGTACTTGTCCTATGGCCGCAGAGGATCTGCTCTCTCGCCGGACATGACGCTTTTCTCGGATGGACATCGGTGTCCACCGCATTCAGCCCGCTCTGCGAACCTCAGGAGACACCCGTGTCAGACCTCGATCAGTCCATCGCCGAGAACATCAAGAAGTCCCTCGAAGAGATCCCGCACCCTTCACTTCCCAAGGGCAGCAACATCTACGGTTCCACCAAGATCTTCCCCGACTACAAGGCCGAGAACGGCGAAAGCTACTTCACGTTGGTGCACGGCATCGCCCACGAGTCGTCGGTCTCCTTCGTCGCTGTGCTCCAGGCAACGCGCGCTCTGCGTAAGGGCTTCGAGTCGGCCATGTACTTCTACGGTCCCGGCGCTATCAATTGCCTTGCCACTCGCGGCTTTCCGACCACCGGTGATTCCGGTTTCCCGGGCGAGCAGAACATCAACGATTCGCTCGCGACCTTCATCGCCGAGGGCGGCACCGTGTTCTGCTGCCGTTTCGGGCTCGCATTGCACGGTGGCCGCGAAGAGGACCTCATCGAGGGCGTCATCCCGGCACACCCCTTGGACGTGCAGGACGCGTTGATCCACTACGCGCGCAAGGGTGCCATCATCAACTCCACGTACATGGTCTAGGGGCCGACCGTGGCCCAGGAGCGGAGCCTGCAGGAGCGACCCGAAAACACGGTCTCTACGCGCGTGGATCTGGCGCTGCTCGGTATTCGAGGAGCCACGCCGGTGTCCAGAACTGCCGGTGCAGGGCCGAGTGACGACGGACATGTCCGCATCGACGGCCTCGGCGCAGCCATCCCGCGCAACCCGCTCAGTCCGTACGTCCTCGAAGAGGGTCGAGTGCTGTTCGACGGCAACGACATCGGGCTCGACGTGCAGGCCGTCGACCGCCCGCAGTTCTACGACCTGGAAACCGCCGACGGTATCGCCTACGAGAAGATCGCGAAGCTGCACGGCTCCAGCGTTCTCGCGACCACCGTGGTGCAGACCTGCATCCGCTACGACGCCGATCAACGTTGCCGCTTCTGCTCCATCGAGGCCTCGCTCGAAGCCGGCGACACCATTGCCGTCAAGACTCCGGCGCAGTTGGCCGAGGTGGCCGAGGCGGCGGTACGGCTCGACGGCGTCGCGCAGATGGTCATGACGACGGGCACCTCGGCCGCGAAGGATCGCGGTGCCCGTCACTTGGCCCGATGCGTGCGAGCCATCAAGCTGTGGTTCCTCAGCTGCCGATTCAGGTGCAGTGCGAACCTCCCGGCGATCTCCGGACAATTCAGGATCTGTACGACGCCGGAGCAGAGTCGATCGGCATTCACGTCGAATCTCTCGACGAGAACGTTCGACGCCGGTGGATGCCGGGCAAGGCCTCGGTCTCGATGGACGAGTACCGCGCTGCGTGGAAAGAAGCGGTTCGGGTCTTCGGACGCAACCAGGTCTCGACGTACATCCTGGTGGGGCTCGGCGAGAATCCGGACGAATTGGTAGCCGGGGCAGCAGAACTCATCGAGATGGGTGTCTATCCCTTCGTCGTTCCGTTCCGTCCGCTCGCCGGAACGTTGGCGGTGGACGTCGACCGAGCGACGGCCCCCGGCCGAGACGCGCTCGAGAACGTCACCCGACGCGTCGCCAAGGAACTTCAGGCCGCGGCGATGCTCGGATCGGACCAGAAGGCAGGCTGCGCGGCATGCGGTGCGTGCAGCGTCCTGCAGAATGCGGGGGGCTGAGATGTACAGGGTGGACGCGCAGGATCTTGCCGGATTGTCCGGTACCGCAACCACTGTCGTCGAGCCCACGTTCATCGTCCAGCCGTGCGGAAGCGCAGCGCAGCTGGACGCCTATCGTGCGCTCCGGAGAGCGACCTTCGTTGCCGAACAGGGCTTGTTCGCCGGCACCGATCACGACGACGTCGACGACGATCCGCGAGCAGTCGTGCTGGTCGCCACCGATCGGGAGGGCACCGTGCTCGGCGGAGTCCGGCTGGCACCCTGCACCGCACCGGATCTGGGGTGGTGGGCCGGAAGCCGCCTCGTGGTCTGTGCTGCGGCACGCACTTCCGGCGTCGGGCCTGCCCTTGTTCGGGCAGCCTGCGCCCATGCCGAGAGTCGAGGCGTGCTTCGCTTCGACGCGACGGTGCAGAAGAGCAACGAGCAACTGTTCACCCGCCTCGGGTGGATTCGCCGCGGCGACGTCGAGGTGGCGAACACCCCGCACGTGGCGATGTACTGGCCGATCGACCGCATCGAACGTCTCGTCTCCTCGACCAAGGCGATGCTCGCAGGGGTACTCGCACCGCTCCGAGCGCAGCCACTCGGACTCGGTGCCAAAGGCTTTCGCGGCGACGACGGCGTTCCAGTACCAGGTGGCGACATGATCGCCGCGTGCGATGCCATCATCCCCTCCATGGTCGACCGCGACCCCGAGTGGGCCGGCTGGTGTGCGGCGCTGGTCAATCTGAACGACCTCTCGGCGATGGGCGCACGGGCCGTCGGAATGCTCGATTCCGTCGGAGCACCCACGCAGAGCCGGCTGACCCGCATCATCCGTGGTCTCGCCAATGCCTCTGCGGCATGGCAGGTTCCGGTACTCGGTGGCCACACCCAGGCCGGGGTACCGTCGTCGCTGTCGGTCACCGCACTCGGCCGAACCTCACGGCCGGTCCGTGCGGGCGGGGGAAGCGTCGGCGATCGGTTGACGCTCACCGCGGACATCGAGGGTGAGTGGCGTCGCGGATACCATGGCCAGCAATGGGATTCGTCCTCTCGGCGGAACTCCGACGAACTGACTTCAATGGCGTCGTTCGTTTCCCGCACCGCACCCAAGGCCGCCAAGGACGTCTCGATGGCGGGCCTGGCCGGCACCACCGGAATGCTCGCCGAGGCGAGCGGAACCGGTGCCGTACTCGACATCGCCTCGATACCGAAGCCCGACGCCGCGTCGATGGGCGAATGGATCACGTGTTTTCCAGGGTTCGCGATGATCACCGCGGACCGTCCCGGTGCACCTACTGCACCGTCCGGACCTGCACTGTCCGCAGTCTGCGGAGAGCTCACCGACATTCCGGGTGTCGCGCTGCGATGGCCCGATGGAATCACCACTCGCGCGGTCACGTCCACCGTGACCGGATTGGGAGAAGCATGACCACCCACCCGAAGCCCGTCACCATTTCTGTCGCCGCAGCCGAGTTCGGTCGCGACATGGAACAGGGTTACGCCACCATCGCCGCGTTGCTCGAGGAATCACGCAACCGCGGCAGCCAACTACTCGTCCTGCCCGAGGCCTGCCTCGGCGGCTACCTACCGAGCCTCGGCGGCGGCGACGAGACCGAAGAGTCGCGACAACGCCGGCTGAAGGCACTGCCTCCCGCCCTCGAACTCGACGGACCGGAGATCAGGCGCGTCATCGACATGGCGGGCGATACCGTCATCACCTTCGGCTTCTGCGAGAAGGACGGCGACACCCGCTACAACGCCGCCGTGACGGTCGACGGCAGCGGCATTCTGGGTTCCTACCGCAAGGTGCACCAGCCGTTGGGCGAGAATCTCTGCTACGACGCGGGAGACAGCTACTCCGCCTTCGACACTCCGATCGGCCGCATGGGCATGCAGATCTGCTACGACAAGGGATTTCCTGAGGCGGCAAGGGAACTGGCGCTCGACGGTGCCGAGATCGTCGCGTCCATCTCCGCCTGGCCGACGGCACGTACTGCGACGGTGGAGAACATGGAAGAGGACCGGTGGAAGCAGCGGTTCGACATCTACGACAGAGCCCGCGCGCTCGAGAACCAGATCATCTGGGTCGCAGCCAATCAGGCGGGTACTTTCGGATCTCTTCGGTTCGTCTGCAGCGCAAAGATCGTCGGGCCCGGCGGAGAGATCCTCGCGGGCACGGGCGTCGAACCGGGCTTGGCCACGGCCACCGTCGACGTCGCTGCCCTCATCGGCGCGGCACGCGGCGGCGGCATGTACAACCTTCGCGATCGCAGGCCGTCCGTGTACCGGACCATCACGAAGGAGCCGATCCATGCCTGAGATGTCATTCCTGGTCCGATGGCCCGACGGACGCGAACAGTCCTGCTATTCACCGTCTCTGGTGATGCACGACTACCTGACGCCCGGCCAGGACTACCCGGTCGCGGAGTTCGTACAGCGGACGTCGGAGGCACTGACGATCGCCAGCGATCGAGTGCTCGCCAAGTTCGGGATGCGGTGCACCTCGGCCGCGCAGCAGATGGAGGAGATTCACGGTGTCAGTACCTCGTACGAGGCCGGTGCCGTTCGTGTACTGAGCATGTCGGGAGCTGAATTGCTATGAATCCGAACAGCGTGACAGAGCACCACGCCGTGATCGTCATCGGCGGCGGCCAGGCCGGCCTGTCCATCAGCTGGCATCTGACGCAGCGTGGCATCGAACATGTCGTGTTGGAGCGCGAGACCATCGCGCACGAGTGGAAGGACTCGCGCTGGGACAACTTCACTCTCGTGACGCCGAATTGGCAGTGCGCACTTCCCGGATACTCCTACGACGGTGACGATCCCGACGGATTCATGCAGCGCGACGAGGTCTATGCCTTCGTGCGAAGCTACGCAGACAGCTTCGATGCGCCTGTACAAGAACATGTTTCGGTCGACCAAGCTCTGCAGGGCCTGGATGGTGGCTTCGACCTGCAGACCTCTGCCGGCCCCATGCATGCCGACCAGATCGTCGTCGCCGTCGGTGGATATCACATCCCCACCATCCCGCGGTTCGCCGAGAAGCTACCGCGCGACATCGTCCAGATGCACTCGTCCGAATACCGCGGCTCACATCAGTTCCCGGACGGAGATGTGCTCGTGGTCGGCACCGGACAGTCCGGTGCGCAGATCGCCGAGGACCTGCACCTCGACGGCCGACGCGTCCACCTGGTGGCCGGCACCGCTCCCCGCGTCGCACGCTTCTATCGCGGCCGCGACTGTGTCGCCTGGTTGCACGACATGGGGGTCTACGATGTCTCCATCGAAGATCAACCCGGTGGCGTCGGCAAACGCGAGAACACGAACCACTACGTCACCGGACGTGACGGTGGTCGAGACATCGACCTGCGTGCATTCGCCACCGAGGGGATGCAGCTCTACGGCCGACTGCTCGGCGTCGAGGACGGCGTTCTGCAGTTCGCACCCACTCTCGGAGCATCTCTCGATGCAGCGGATCGGGTGGCCGAAAGCATCAAGGACAACATCGACGCTACATCGAGCGCGAGGGAATCAGCGCCCCCACCGAGGATCGCTACGTGCCGGTGTGGCGTCCGGAGACCGAGACCACCGAACTCGACCTCGCCACCGCGGATATCAAGGCCGTCGTCTGGTCCGTCGGCTTCCGCACCGACTACCGATGGCTCAAGGTTGGTGCCTTCGACGGTGAAGGGCACCCGACGCACAATCGCGGCGTCACCTCGGTGCCGGGCCTGTACTTCCTGGGCCTTCCGTGGCAGCACACCTGGGGTTCGGGGCGCTTCGCCTCGGTGGCCCGGGACGCGCAGTTCCTCGCCGACCAGATCGGTCTGGAGATCAGTGCAGTACAGTCCCGAAGCTCAGCGCAGCCGCAGAGCCAGATGGTCTGAGTCCCCATTGGCCCCCATCAAGATCGGCGCGCTGGCAGCACATTTCGGGAGAGATGTCGACCGGGCCGTACTGAAGATCACCACGATCATCTCCAGTGCGGCCCGAGAAGGCATCGATCTCCTGGTGCTGCCCGACGCGTCCCTCGGGGGTTACATCAACAGCCTGAGCAATCCGGATCCCGCGGAACTGCCGCCCACCCTCGATCCCGACGGACCGGAACTGGCGGCGATCATCGCTGCGGCCGGAGACATGACGATCTGCATCGGGTACACCGAGCTGTCGAAAGGGTTGCGGTACAACGCTGCCGCGTGTCTGACGGGGGACGGCATTCTGGGTAGTCACCGCAAGGTGCACCAGCCGCTCGGGGAGTCGCTCGCCTACGCGGCCGGTGACCGGTTCGAGGCCTTCGATACCCCGGTGGGGCGGATGGGGATGCTGATCGACTACGACAAGACGTTCCCGGAGTCGGCGCGGACGTTGGCACTCGATGGTGCGAGAATCATTGCGGCGCTGTCCGCGTGGCCCGCAAGCGTCACCGATAGGGCGTCCTCGCTGCCGAACGATCGGCAGTCCCGTCTGTTCGATCTGTACGACGCGGCCCGGGCGGCCGAGAACCAGGTGGTGTTGGTCTCGTCCAATCAAACCGGGGTGATGGGTTCCCTGCGCTTTCTCGGGCAGGCGAAGATCGTGGGCCCCGGTGGCGACGTCCTGGCGCGGACCTGGTCCAAAGGTGGCCTCGCGGTGCACGAGATCGATGTCGATGCAGAGGTCGACCGAGCTCGACGGGGGCTGCATCACCTGGCGGAACGTCGCGTGGACGCATATCCGAATCTGTTGCAGGAGAAGCCGGGTCAGTGAAGATCAGTCTGCTGACCTACTCGTCCAAGCCGCGCGGTGGAGTGGTGCACACGCTGGCGCTGGCGGAGGCACTGGCGCGCGCCGGGCAGGACGTGTCTGTGTGGTCGCTCGGCCGCGGCGGAGACAGCACGTTCTTTCGTACCGTCGACCCCGCCGTCGACATCAGAATGGTCCCGTTCGAGCATCGGGACGGTGAGAACGTCGGAGAACGAATTCTGCGGTCCATAGATGTTCTGCGGCAGGCCTTCACGTCGGACGAGTACGACATCGTCCATGCGCAGGACTGCATCTCCGCCAACGCCGTCGGCCGCTGCATCAGGACCATCCATCACCTGGACGAGTTCACCACGCCCGAGCTGGCCGCATGTCACGAACGCGCGATCACCGCCCCGTATGCACGCATCTGCGTGTCGGCAGCGGTGGCCGGCGATGTTCACCGTAGATGGGGATTCGAGCCCACGGTCATTCCCAACGGCGTCGACGCCGAGAGGTTCACCGCAGCTGCACAATCCGGACGATCACACTGGCGCGAGAAGCTCGGCCGATACGTGCTCGCAGTGGGCGGTATCGAACCACGCAAAGGCAGTCTCGATCTGCTCGACGCCTTCGCGCGGCTGCGTGCGCACGATCTGCGACTGGTGTTCGCCGGCGGCGAGACGCTGTTCGACTACCGCGACTATCGGACGGAGTTCGACCGCCGCGCAACGGAACTCGGTATCGAGCCGGTGATACTCGGTACCGTCGACGACGACGAACTGCCGCACCTCGTGGCGCAGGCCGCCGTGCTGCCGTTCTTCTCCACCAAGGAGGGTTTCGGACTGGCTGCCATGGAGGCTCTCGCTGCGTCGACTCCCGTCGTCGCGCGAGATCTGCCGGTACTGCGGGAAGTGTTCGGAGACAGCGTTACCTATGCGTCCACGGCGCAGGCCATGGCGGCCGAATTGGAACGTGCGCTCGTGGCACCGCTGGACTCGTCGCCGGGGCTGACTCTGGCGCGCAGCCTGACGTGGGACGAGGCCGCGCGTCGTCACCTGGAGTTCTACTCCTCGCTCCGGTGACCGCTGCGTTTGTTGCGCTTGAGTCGATGGGGCTTGAGCTTGTGGAAACCCTTGACCCGTAGCGAGCGGACCGATTTGAGGTAGAACTCGGAATCGTGCCGCAGTTCCTCGGTCATGACGGTGTCGACCAGGATCGTTCCCGGATTGGACGAACTGGTCAGGCGCGCAGCGATGTTGACCACCGAACCGTACAGGTCCCCGTAGCGGGCGAGAACCGGGCCCCAGGCCAACCCGACCCGCAGGTCCGGCATGTCCTCCTGCTCGGCGAATGCGTCCTGCAGGTCGAGGGCGATGTGGGCGGCGTCCTCGGGCGTCTGCGCGCTGAACATC
Source organism: Rhodococcus sp. BS-15 (assembly GCF_000813105.1). NCBI lineage: Bacteria > Bacillati > Actinomycetota > Actinomycetes > Mycobacteriales > Nocardiaceae > Rhodococcus > Rhodococcus sp. BS-15. The sequence continues at coordinate 18,248 of NZ_BAOX01000051.1, forward strand.
ACCTCGTCCCCGACGTTCTTGATCACCGAACCACGCCCGCGCGCAATGATATTGGTGGCCAGTGACTCGAACTCCTCGAGGAGCGTCGTCAGTTCGCCGATGTCGAGTCGACGTGTCAGGCTGGTGTAGCCGACCATGTCCGCGAAGCCGACGGCCATGACGGGGCTGTCGGTGGCGTCGTCGGGAGCGGCGATGGACCGTCCGGCCGCCGCGGCCAAGTGCCGACGCCAGGTATACGCCTGGAGCGCTTCGAGGGTGGGGACCGTCTCGGCGGCGATGTCCCTGGCGTTGCGCCGGATGGCGTCGATGTCGTTCTGGTCTTCCTCGCTGCTGGTGATCCGCTCGAGGATGTGAGAGTTCACCACGCCCACTTGCCATTCCGCGAGCCTGGACATCGACTGGCCGAGAGTGCGCGCAATAGCGACCTCCATCTCGGACTTGATGACCTTCTGCTCGGTGAGTCCGGTGATCAGCTTCAGTGCCTCGAGGTCCGCGTCGGTGTAGACGACCGCCTCGGTGTCGGTGTGGATCGGAAAGCCCATACCGATCCACAGCGCGATGACCCGTTCGAGCGGCAGCCCCGACCTGCTGACGATGTCGGATCGGGTGTACTTCGGCGTGCCCCCCAGGAGATTGCGTTCGATCTCCGCTTGCACCACCGAGTTGATCTGGTTCTCAGGCATATCCCAACGTTCTGTCGAAATAGGAACGGACATCGTCCACGTACGCGTCGATCTTCTCGGGCTCCCAGTCCGTGGTGGGAATGGGCTCGCCGACGGTGACCTTGACGGTACCGGAATGGACGGTGAAATCCTTTTTCCACATCACGTCTCCGGCATTGTGGATGACGATCGGAACGATGGGCACTCCGGCCTGCATCGCCAGGTGGAAGCCGCCCTTCTTGAACCGGCCGAGACGCGACGTCGGCATACGCGTGCCCTCGGGCGCGATGGCGACCGAGATGCCACTGTGCAACTTCTCTATGGCCGGACGCATCGCCTCCCGCGCCTGAGAGGGATCGCCACGGTCGACGTAGGCGACGTCGAAGATCCTGCCCAGCAGGGCGAATCGCGGGTCGCGCTCGAGCTCGCGCTTGGCGACCGCGGTGATGTCCCGTCGGAGAATGGAGGTGACGATGATCGAGTCGGCGGTGCTCTGATGGTTGAACATGAACACAGCCGGCCGCGCCGACCACGCGTTCTCGGTGCCGGTCACGTCGAGTTTCACTCCGGCGATGGTCAGCGCGATGTCCGGCGCAATGGTGCTGGTGATGTTCGCTCCGGTGCGGCGGCTGCGTGTCAGCAGTCCCAGGCCGAGGCCGATCGACGCGCTGGCCAGCACCGACCCCAGAGCGGCGGTGCTGCGCACGGCGGAGGTCAGATCGGTGCCGCGCTTGGGACTCTCCAACGTCAGCGACGGCCACTTCTTCTTCGCCGCGTACCGCTGTAGTTCGGGATCCGGGTTCAGTGCGACGGGGCGGCCGACGGCCTCGAGCAGTGGCACGTCCTCACCGCCGTTGGAGTAGGCGAAGCAGCCGGCGAGAGCGATTCCCTCACGGTCGGCGTAGTCGATCGCGGCCTGTGCCTTGCGTGGTCCCCACAGCGAATCGCCGACCAGCTCCCCGGTCAGTATTCCGTCGGTGACCACGGGAGTGGTGCACAACAGTGTCTCGAACATCATGTCCTGCTGGACCGGCAGCGCCTGGTACGGCGTGGCCGAGGTCGCCATCACCAGTCGATGCCCGGCGTGGCGGTGGGCCTCGACGAGGATGCGGGCTTGCGGGTAGATCATCGGCGCGATCTCGTTGCGGAACAGCGTGTATGCCTGTTCCATCAGATCCTCTTCCCGACGGCCCTCCAGACCGCGGACGGCCTTGCCCATCAGGTTGTCGACCGGGGAGTTGCGCATCCGCATCTCGACGACGGCGCTCGATATCTCCCACAGTTCCTTGACCGTCACGTCGAGGGTCTTGAGTCGTTCGAGAAACACTGCACGGGCCGAGAACCCGTTGATCAGGGTGCCGTCGAGATCGAAGAACGCAACGGTGTCTCGGCCGGGTGGAGCGGCGGCGATCGCGATCAGTCGATCGTCGAACTCGGTCATGAATTGTTCTCCTCGGGGGCCGAGATCGGTTCTACCTCGCGCAGCATGCGGTGGGCCATGTCGCGGATCGTACGCACCTTGCGCGCCCACTCGTCGATCTCGAGTGCAAAGTCTCGCCGTCGGCGTGCGATACCGTCGGAACTGGAATCGACGAGATCGCGATTTGCCGCCAATTGCAGTGCGGTATCGAATAATTCGCCGGAGATCGATTCGCTGTGATCGAGCTGCTGACGAAGCCGTCTGGCCTGAGCGGCACCGAGGCATTCCGCGATGAACTTGGGCTTGTCGAACTCACCGCTCTGAGGCAGCAACATCAGCTGATCGGCAACCACTTGATACGCCTCGAAGATCGGCTGCAACACGCGGTGCGCCAGATGCAGATCCTGTGACTGAAGTTGTCGCGCAGCGTAATCCGGGTCGCTGATGTGGGCGCGCCAGTCCGGATCGATGAGATCGACCTCGGATTCGAGCCGTTCGCCGAAGTCCTTCTTGTCGCCGAAGAAGAACTCGAACTTGAGCAGATCGCGCAACTGCAGTGCCGACTGCCACAGAGATTCCTGGGTCAGTGGCGCCGAATCGCCGCTGGTCGGCAGAACGACCAACTCGCCGATGGCGCGCATGACGAAGAAGTGGATTGCATTGTTGCGGAAGAACGCTGCCACCAGGTGCTTGTCCTGAGCCAGATAGAACAGGGGCTCGGGGCCGTCGTCGAAACGCTTGACGACGTTGGCGTTGACCTGTGCGATGACGGCCGAGCGGACGACGTCGACGTCGGCGATGTCCACTCCGCCCGCGGTGGGCAGGTTGCGGCGTTTGATGTAGCGGGCCAGCGGGGCGATGATGGCCCACATCTCGTTGACGTTGAGGGCGCGATCCTCGATGCCGAGCAGGGCCATGGTGACCAACGCCGCCGGAGTCACCGGAGTCGCGTCGTTGATCGCGTGGGAGACGCCGAGCGCGATCTTCTGCACCGCCACCCGCTTGTCGGGGTTGTCGGCGACGATCGACGCGACCGACATCGGCTCGCCGAAGTTGAGGTACACGTTGCCGCGCAACGTGCCCTGTGCGCGGATGTAGCCGATGGCCATCCGGATGCCCTCGGCCTGCTTCTTCGCTCCGTGCGATTCCTCGGCCATCGCGCCGACCTCGTGCAGACGGTCGTAGGTGATGGACGTCGGAACCAGATAGACGTCCTCTGCATCGCTGGTCTCGAGTGCGTCGACCAGATAGGTCAACAGGCCGAACCGCGGCGGGCGGAGCTTTCCGGTGCGGCTACGGCCGCCCTCGATGTACCACTCCAGGTTGAACCGCTTGCTCAGCAGGAAGCTCATGTACTGACGCAGCGTCCACTTGTAGATCGCGTCGGAGAACTTGCGCTGAATCAGCACCACGCCACTGCGTTTGGCGATCGGACCCAACGGCCAGAAGCCGACGTTGATGCCGCCCATGACGTGGTTGAGCGGCAACCCTTCGGCCAACAGCGCCGGACGCAGCACGAGCGGGTCGAGATAGGAACGGTGATTGGGCAGGAACACCAACGGATAGTTCTTGTTGAGTTCGCGCACCTTCTGCAGTTGATCACGGTCCACATCGACCTTGTACGCCCGAGAGAAGTACGCCCCGAGCGTTCCCCACATCTCGACTGCGCGGCGGGTCTCGGTTGCGACCATCTCGCCGAGGATGTCGTGGACGCGCGAGTCGACGGCGTCGCGATCCTGACCGACTTCCTCCGCGAGCTCGGTGATGCCGTCCCGGAACTTCTTCTGCTCGGTCATGTCCTCGACGACGAAGCGCGGGATCTTGTACTCGGAGCCGATGACGCCGCGCTCGGCTTTGTCCAGAGCCAGACTGGCCTGCCGCAGAATGAACGACGACAGTGACGTGCCGCCGCCGCGCTCGAACCGATCCTGCAGATCACTGAGCGTCGCGGGCTCGCCGACGAGAACTGCGGAGTGGTCGGGATCGTCGCCCGCCACCCATCGCTGCCATACCTGCGTGGGCTTGGACCGACCACGGGGCGCGAAGATCCGGTGCAGTATTCCGCTCTTGCGATCGGACAGCGTCACTCGAAGCGGGATCAGCAGCGGATCGTCGGCGTAACCGCGAACACTGTCCGACAGAGACGTTCTCGCCTCACCGGAGAGCACCACCGAGGGTGGACGGGGCTCGCCGTCGGGAGTCGTGGCGTCGATCCACTGATTCAGAGCCTGAACCTCGAGGGTGGATTTGGCATCGAGCAAATACACGTGCGGACCGTCGCTGAGCGACTGCTCGTCCGCGTCGAGGTGGTACATCGAGACTCCTGTTCCGTACCTGCGCAAGAAGGCACGCCGCCAGGCTACGCGGCAGAAACCGCGCGCGAGGGCGGTTCGGTGAGGTGGCTCCGGGACACCGATCTCGCCGAGAGTCACGCGGCTACTCGCCCGTACCCGCGCGGGGGCGACGGCACATCGTATGGACTCGACGGGCGCGCGCGAGGGCTGTCGTCTAGAGTGAGGCGCATCGGACTTCTCGGCCACCTCAATCTAAGTGTTAATCCAAGTAACAGTTACTTGCGGTTACAGTTACTTGGATTAACAGATAACCTCCTCTCGATACGCCGATCCGACGCGCCCTGCGCTGCCCCGGCCACATCTCACCTGCATATGTGCGACAGTATTCGCAAACACTTTCGAGAAAGGCCGGTAGTCGATGCCACCCCGTGGGCGCGCTGTGAACGATTCGTTGACTCCCGAGAATCTGACGACACTGGCCGCGGCGCTCGCCGAGGGACGTAGGGCCACCGTCTATCTCCGTGAACCGAACCCGAGTCTCGGCCTGCCCGACGGCACCTCGGCCAAGGTCGTGTCGATCGACGGCAACACGGTCACGATCAGCCCGAAGGGCGTCAACGACGAATTGCCCTACGAGGCCGAGGAACTGCGCATCACCCGCAATCCAGCCACTCCGCCCGCGCCGGCGAAACGCGTGGCCGCCAAGCGAATCCCGCCGTCCGCGCCTACGCAGC
>NZ_BAOX01000050.1:0-23439 GCF_000813105.1 Rhodococcus sp. BS-15
TCGCAGGTGGCCCGGCCCGACGGGGTGGCGTGCGGGGGCTCGTGGCACTGGCCGGTGCGAGCTCTGTGGCGAACGGGCTGCTCAAACCACTGTTCCCGCGGACTCGTCCCGATTCCGAGTCGGTTCCCGTCCTGCGTCAAGTACTGGCTCCGCCGGTGTCGTCGTCGTTTCCATCGGGGCATTCGGCGTCGGCGGCCGCGTTCGTCACCGCGGTGGCGATCGAATCCCCGGTGGCAGGCGTGCTGCTGGCACCCGTTGCGGCCGCGGTGTGCTACTCGAGGGTCCACGTCGGGGTGCATTGGCCGACCGACGTCATCGCCGGTGCGGCTCTGGGCTCGGCCATCGCGTTGTCCACCCGTCGCTGGTGGGCCGTGCGATCGGAAAAGCCTGCCGATCTGGGTTCCCTGGTAGAGATCGATCCGCTGCCCGGCGGCCGAGGGCTGCTGATACTCGTCAATCCGGGTTCGGGCGACGATTCGGAAGCGGTGCCCGACGCGATCTGTCGAGCACTTCCCGATGCCGATCTGTTCGTGCCGAATCCCGATCAGGACTTCGACGAGCAACTGGAACAGCGAATTCGGAGCACGTCCCCGCGTGCCCTCGGTGTGTGCGGTGGCGACGGAACGGTGGTCAGCGTTGCTGCATCGGCGGTGCGCAACGGATTACCGCTCGCAGCATTTCCGGGCGGCACCCTCAACCACTTCGCGCGCGACACCGGGTTGACCGTCGTGGAGGACACTGCTGCCGCCGTGGAAGCGGGCACCGCCGAACGGGTCGACATCGCCGAGGTGTCGGTCGACGGCCGCAACGTGTCGTTCGTCAACACCGCGACGTTCGGTGGCTACCCCGACTCGGTGCGGCTGCGTCAGAAGTTGCAACGCCGAATCGGTAAATGGCCGGCCGCCGCCATCGCGATGACGAGGGTCCTGGCAGCTGCGGAACCACTGAACATCAGGCTCGACGGCACCAGACATTCGGTGTGGATGCTGTTCGTCGGTAACGGCAATTACGCACCGGCCGATCAAGTTCCCATGTCTCGCAGCAGCATTCACACCGGAACGCTCGATGTTCGGTTTCTTCCGTCCGAGCCGAAGGCATCCAGAACCAGACTGCTGTGGGCAACGTTGACCGGCACCCTCGGCTCTTCGCCCGCGTACGTTCGCCGAGCGGTGAAGGAGTTGACCGTCGAGGTGGAGGGCTCCCCCGTTGCGCTCGCCGCCGACGGCGAAGTGGTGGGCGACGGAACGTGGTTCGAGTTCACCAGCGACAAGAACGGCCTCGTGCTCTACCGAAAGCGATAGCGCACGAGGCCGAACGAATGTCGGGACCACCGGTCAGGAAGGCGGTGCACCTTCGGTCTCGGTGACCGTCTCGACCGACGCAGTCGGCGTCGGCAGCATGTCCTCCAACGCAGCTCCGGCGATGCGTCGGAACGCTCGTCGCGGCCGCGCCTGGTCCAGCACTGCGACCTCGAGCGCCGAGACCTCGAGGACCTTCTTCTCCGGCTCACCGCCCGCAGGGGGCGGCGTCGCGGGACCTGCCGTGAGGGCGGCAACAGCAACCCGTACCGCCTCGGCCAGATCCAGGCCGGAACGATAGGTGTCCTTCAGCGCCGCCACGATCGGCTCGGTCGTGCCACCCATGACGACGAAATCCTGCTCGTCGACGATGGATCCGTCGTAGGTGATGCGGTAGAGCTGCGTCGCAATCGGCTCGTCCTGATGCGACACCTCCGCGACACAGATCTCGACCTCGTACGGCTTGAGCTGCTCGGTGAAGATCGTGCCGAGTGCTTGCGCGTACGTCTTGGCGAGCGAACGGCCGGTCACGTCGCGCCGATCGTAGGTGTATCCCTTGATATCGGCGTGCTGGATGCCGGCCTTGCGCAGGTTCTCGAACTCGTTGTACTTGCCCACGGCCGCGAAGCCGATCCGGTCGTAGAGTTCGCTCACCTTGTGCAACGCGGTCGAACGGTTCTCGGCCACGAAGAGGACCCCGTCCGCATACGTCAGCACGATGACGCTGCGGCCGCGGCCGATTCCCTTGCGCGCCAACTCCGAACGATCGCGCATGATCTGTTCGGCGGATGCGTAGTACGGCATCGTCATGGTGCGCTACCCCCTTCGCTCACTTGCTGACCGGCCCGGGTGTGATGCTCGGCACCGCCGGAATGCGCTGCACTCTCGGTCCGCTCCGCGAGGACGGACCGAGCGGCAGCCGAAATCCGCTCGTGCGCAACGTCGTCCGCCCCGACACTGGTGATGGCGACCGCCGTCGGGTAGATCCCGCGGGTGACGTCCGGACCACCGGTGGCCGAATCGTCGTCGGCGGCGTCGTACAGCGATTCCACCGCTGCACGAATCGCCTCCTCCTCGGTCATTCCGGGGCGATAGAGCTTCTTGAGCGCGGACTTGGCGAACAACGATCCTGACCCCACTGCGTGATAACCCGAACGCTCCTCGTATCGCCCGCCGACCACGTCGTAGGACACGATGCGTCCGGCTCGATCCGGATCCGAGATGTCGATGTCGAATCCGACCAGCAACGGGACGGCGGCAAGCCCCTGCATCGCGGCACCGAGATTGCTTCGCACCATCGACGACAACTTGTTGGCCTTGCCGTTGAACGTGAGCGGAACGCCTTCGATCTTCTCGTAATGCTCGAGTTCGACGGCGAAGAGCCGGACCAGCTCGATCGCGATGCCCGCCGTTCCGGCGATACCCGCGGCGGAGTAGTCGTCGGTGACGTAGACCTTCTGCATGTCGCGATTGGCGATCAGATTACCCTGCGTGGCTCGCCGGTCACCCGCGATCAGTACGCCGCCCGCGTAGGTCAGGGCGACGATCGTCGTCCCGTGCGGGGCGATGCCCGACTTGTCGGTGTGCGACGCCAGATCCGCCGCGATACCGCTCTCGGGCAACAGGTGGGGGGCGTGCCGACGAAGATAGTCGGAGAACGACGAGCTGCTCGACCCGAATGGGATCGCCGTTCCGTCGCCGGCCGACCGTGGGTCCGAACGATCCACCGTCACTGGCCGCCCTTCTGAACGTAGGCGCGGACGAAGTCCTCGGCGTTTTCCTCGAGCACGTCGTCGATCTCGTCGAGAAGGTCGTCGGTCTCCTCGGCCAGCTTCTCGCGTCGTTCCTGACCACCGGCTCCGGTGTCGCCTGGAACCTCATCGTCGTCGCCGCCGCCAGAGCGCCGTGTCTGCTCCTGTGCCATAGTCGCCGACCTCCTCCGTATATCGAGAAAACAGATCTACTGCACTCCCGCCGGTCGATCCGGGGTGCACCGTCGTGGATGTGCAAGTGCAACCGAACGTTCCGCCGAAAGTGCACGGACCTTTACCCTACCGACAGACCGACTCCGCCGGTTGGCAAGACACCGCGATTGGTCGCCACCGGTCTGTGGGTGCGTCAGGTGGTGAGCTGATCGACGAGCTCGGCGGCGCTGTCGACCGACTCGAGCAGTGCACCGACGTGCGATTTGGTGCCTCGGAGCGGCTCGAGGGTCGGGATGCGAACGAGGGAGTCGCCGCCGAGATCGAAGATGACCGAATCCCAGCTCGCCGCGGCGATGTCGGCCCCGAACTTGCGCAGACACTCGCCGCGGAAGTAGGCCCTCGTATCCTCCGGCGGCGTGCCGACGGCATCGAGTACCTGCTGCTCGGTGACCAGTCGATCCATCGACCCGCGAGCGACCAGCCGGTTGTACAGACCTTTGTCCAGCCGCACATCGGAGTACTGCAGGTCGACCAGATGCAGCCGCGGAGCCGACCACCCGAGCCCTTCCCGCTGGCGGAAGCCTTCGAGCAGGCGCAGTTTCGCGGGCCAGTCCAGCAAATGGGCGCACTCCATCGGATCGCGTTCGAGAAGGTCGAGAACCATGGCCCACTTGTCGAGCACGTCCAGTGCGCGCGCATCGTCACTGCCCTCGGCAGCCACGAACTTGGCAACGCGCTGGTGGTAGATCCGCTGCAGCGCAAGCCCGGTCAGTTCGCGGCCGTCGGCGAGAGCGACGGCCTTGCGCAGCGTCGGATCATGGCTGATCTGATGGACCGCGGTCACCGGCCTGGCCAACTGCAGATCGGACAGGTCGACCCCGGCTTCGATGATGTCGAGCACGAGCGCTGTCGTGCCGACCTTGAGGTAGGTCGACATCTCGGCGAGATTCGCGTCGCCGATGATGCAGTGCAGGCGGCGGTACTTGTCCGCGTCCGCGTGTGGTTCGTCGCGTGTGTTGATGATGCCGCGCTTGAGAGTGGTCTCGAGGCCCACCTCCACTTCGATGTAGTCCGCCCGCTGCGAGAGCTGGAAGCCTGCTTCGTCACCGGACTGGCCGATTCCGACGCGTCCCGACCCGGTGATGACCTGCCTCGAGGCGAAGAACGGCGACAGACCGGCGACGACCGCCGAGAACGGCGTCTCGCGCGACATCAGGTAGTTCTCGTGGGTGCCGTACGACGCACCCTTACCGTCGACGTTGTTCTTGTACAGCTGGAGGCGCGGCGCTCCCGGGACGCTCGACGCGTGGCGGGCGGCAGCTTCCATCACTCGCTCGCCTGCTTTGTCCCAGATCACTGCATCCAGCGGGTCACGTACCTCCGGAGCCGAGTACTCGGGGTGAGCGTGATCGACGTACAGGCGAGCACCGTTGGTGAGAATCATGTTGGCTGCGCCGATCTCGTCGGCGTCGATCACCGGGGCGGGGCCGCTGAAGCGTCCGAGGTCGAAGCCACGGGCATCACGCAGCGGCGACTCGACCTCGTAGTCCCAGCGCGTGCGCTTGCGCGGGGCACCCCTGCAGCCGCCGCGTAGGCCAACACTGCCTGGGTCGACGTCAGGATCGGATTGGCGGTGGGTTCGGTGGGCGAAGAAATGCCGTACTCGACCTCGATACCGATGATGCGCTGCATGAGTCGAGCCTAGACGGCACCCGGACACAGATCGGGGCGCGCCCTGTGCGGACGCGCCCCGATACTGCTCTGTGCCGGATCTACAGGTACTGGCCGGTGTTGGCCTCGGTGTCGATCGCCCGGCTCGCGCTGGCGTTCTTGCCGGTGACCAGCGTGCGGATGTAGACGATCCGCTCGCCCTTCTTGCCGGAGATTCGAGCCCAGTCGTCCGGGTTCGTGGTGTTCGGCAGGTCTTCGTTCTCGGCGAACTCGTCGACGATGGAGTCGAAGAGGTGCTGAATTCGCAGACCGCCGTTGCCGGTTTCGAGTACCGATTTGATGGCGTACTTCTTCGCGCGGTCGACGATGTTCTGGATCATGGCACCGGAGTTGAAGTCCTTGAAGTACAGAACTTCCTTGTCTCCGTTGGCATACGTCACCTCGAGGAAGCGGTTGTCGTCGCTTTCGGCGTACATGCGCTCGACGACGCGGTCGATCATCCTCGGATGCACGCAGCGCGGTCGCCACCGAACTCTGCGACATCGTCGGCGTTGACCGGCAGCGAATCGGTCAGGTACTTGGAGAAGATGTCCTGTGCCGATTCGGCGTCGGGCCGCTCGATCTTGATCTTCACATCCAGGCGACCGGGCCGCAGGATCGCGGGGTCGATCATGTCCTCACGGTTGGAGGCACCGATCACGATCACGTTCTCGAGCCCCTCCACGCCGTCGATCTCCGCGAGCAGCTGCGGCACGACCGTCGTCTCGACGTCGGACGAGACGCCCGAACCACGGGTGCGGAAGATCGAATCCATCTCGTCGAAGAACACGATGACCGGGGTGCCCTCGGACGCCTTCTCCCGTGCGCGCTGGAAGATCATCCGGATGTGACGCTCTGTCTCGCCGACGAACTTGTTGAGCAGTTCGGGGCCCTTGATGTTGAGGAAGAACGACTTCGCTTCCTTGGCGTCCTGCCCGCGGGCCTCGGCGATCTTCTTGGCCAACGAGTTGGCAACCGCTTTGGCGATCAACGTCTTTCCGCAACCGGGAGGGCCGTAGAGCAGCACACCCTTGGGCGGACGCAGGGAGTACTCGCGAAACAGATCCTTGTGCAGGAACGGCAGTTCGACGGCGTCGCGAATCTGCTCGATCTGTCGACCGAGACCACCGATGTCCTCGTATCCGACGTCCGGCACCTCTTCGAGGACCAGGTCCTCCACCTCGGCCTTGGGGACACGCTCGAAGGCGTAGCCGGCCTTGGTGTCGACGAGCAGGGAATCGCCGGGGCGGAGTTTGCGGGACGGTTCGTCCGGGTCGATGGGGCCCTCGTCGTTGACCATGTCGATCAACGGCTTGGCCAGCCACACGACTCGCTCCTCGTCGGCGTGACCGACGACGAGTGCCCTCGATCCGTCGCCCAGAAGCTCACGCAGAGTGCTGATTTCGCCGACCTGGTCGAAGGTGCAGGCCTCGACGATGGTCAACGCTTCGTTCAGTCGCACCGTCTGTCCCGGTGCGAGTGAGTCGGCCTCGATGTTGGGTGAACACGTCAGCCTCATCTTGCGTCCGGAGGTGAACACGTCGACCGTTCCGTCGTCGAAGACGCTCAGCAGAACGCCGTAGCCGCTCGGTGGTTGGCCGAGGCGGTCCACTTCCTCGCGGAGTGCGATGAGCTGTTGCCTGGCCTCTTTGAGGGTGTCCATCAACTTGGCATTGCGGAGCGCCAGCGAATCGACGCGACCTTCGAGTTCACGTACCTGCTCGGGGGACTCCCCCAATTGACGGCGCAGTGAAGCAGCTTCGGCTCGCACGGCGTCCAGTTCGGCTCTGGCCGCGGCCACATCCGGATTGTCTGTTGAGCTCATGAGCGACTCCTCCCAGTGACGATCTATCAACGCTACCGGCACCGGCCCGAATGTGCGGACCGACACCACGATCGGGACGGAGAAGCAGAGTGTCTCGACCGCACCCGAGCGTCGGTCGAGTTCATGTTAGCCTCACCTGACAAAGCAGCGGACCGACCACGGAATCAGGGGCTTCACCAGTGAAGATGCGCAATTTCTCGGTAGGTGTCGCGCTCGCGGCAGCGGTGATTTCGGTAGCCGGATGCAGCTCGGCCGACGAATCCGATCAAACCGATCACAATTCGACGTCAGCCGCCGAGAGCAGCGCCCCGGCAACCGATGCACCCGCCGTCGCGCCCCCGACATCCGATGAACTCGAAGCATCTCTGCTGCAACTGGTGGCCCCGAACGTCGACGCAGCGACGAAGGCGGCCTCGGTCGAGAACGGGCAGGCACGCCTGACCAACCTCGCCACGATGACCGCGGCTCTGGCGAACTACGGGGCGATCACGTTCGAGGTTGCCGAACCGACGGTCGAGGGCGAGACATCCACAGCCGACGTCGCGATCGCCACTCCTCGGGGAACGGCAGCTCCGTCCCCTCAGACCTGGGTGCTGATCGACGGCGAGTGGAAGCTCTCCGATGCCAGCACCTGCCAGATCCTCGCGATGGGACAGGCTCCCTGCGCCTAGGCCGAGAGGTCAGCCCTTGCCGGATCGACGCTGCGGCTTCGGCGTGACGGTGCCCTCGGCGAGGCGTCGGACACTGACGAGGAATGCCGTGTGCCCCTGCATCCGATGCTCGGGACGAACTGCCAGTCCGACGACGTGCCACCCGCGCACCATCGACTCCCACGAACGGGGTTCGGTCCAGCACTCCTGCGCGCGAAGGGCTTCGACGACCTTGGACAACTGCGTCACCGTAGCGACGTAGACCAGCAGCACGCCGCCGGGAACGAGAGCCTTCGATACCGAAGGCAGAGCGTCCCAGGGCGCGAGCATGTCGAGGACGACCCGGTCGACCTGCTCACCGGGACGATCGACACCGAACCGATCCACGTCGGCCACGGTCAGGTGCCAATTGGACGGCCGCTCTCCGAAGAATGTCTCGACGTTCTTGATCGCGTAGTCGGCATGGTCCTGGCGGATCTCGTAGGAGATGACCGTTCCTGCGGTACCGACGGCACGCAGCAGCGAGCACGTCAGAGCGCCCGATCCGGCACCGGCCTCGAGTACGCGCGCCCCGGGGAACATGTCGCCCTCGTGCACGATCTGGGCTGCGTCCTTGGGGTAGATGACCTGAGCGCCACGCGGCATCGACAGCACGTAGTCGGTCAGCAGCGGCCGAAGCGCGAGGTAGGGGGTGCCGTTGACGGACGTGACCACGCTGCCCTCGTCGGCACCGAGCAGTTTGTCGTGGGTGATTCCGCCCCGATGGGTGTGGAACTCCTTGCCCGCCTCGAGAACCACCGTGTAGTGGCGGCCCTTCCCGTCGGTGAGCTGGACTCGATCCCCTACGCGGAACGGTCCGCTGCGGGCGGGTCCGGTCGGTACCGGCTCGGCCGGTATGCCGTCGTCGGTCGTCAGAGCTTCGTCCAGTTCGATCTCGTCGACGGTCGCGGTGACCACCTCGTCCGCACTGGGAACGTCCGCGCTGGGAACCGGGGCGTCGACGATCGCGTCGACCTCGGGCCCGTCGGTCGTCGACGCGGACGCGGAATCACCGAAGGACACAGCATCACCGGACGGCACAGCGGAACCTGCTTTCGTTGCTCTGTTCGACGCCCGACCTGTTCGGTCCGACACCTGGGACGACTCGACGTGCCAGACTACGGCCTTGACCGAAGATGTCGGACCAACGGCATAGGGTCGCAGTCGTGAGTATTTCCGTGTCGACGCCCATCGACTTGCCTCTACTCGATCCCGGCGACAGTGCGCACCAGTCGCCGTCGATGTCCGGCTCCCGCAGTACACCGGCGTTGTCGCCTTCGCGCGCAGGTGATTTCAAGCAGTGCCCGCTCCTCTATCGCCTTCGAGCCGTCGACCGAATTCCCGAGGTCTCCACCGAAGCTCAGGTGAAGGGAACTGTGGTGCATGCCGCATTGGAGGCCCTGTACGCGTTGCCCGCACAGGATCGTGTGCCGACCACTGCACGAGAGCTTGTCGATCCGGCGTGGGAACGAGTGGTCGCGCGGTCGCCCGACATCGAGACTCTGGTTCCGGTGGACGAAAGGCCGGCGTTTCTCGACCGGGCTCGTGCGCTGGTCGCCGGCTATTACGAACTGGAAGACCCCACCCGGTTCGAGCCCGAATCCTGCGAACAGCGAGTGGAGGTGGTGCTGGACGACGGTACGCCGCTGCGCGGGTTCATCGATCGGATCGACGTTGCACCGAACGGGATGATCCGTGTCGTCGACTACAAGACGGGCCGGGCGCCGCGGGAGTTCACCGAGTCCAAGGCGCTGTTCCAGATGAAGTTCTATGCCCTGATGATCATGCGGATGCGTGGAGTCGTTCCGGCGCAACTGAAGTTGATGTATCTCTCCGACAAACAGGAGCTGACCTACACCCCCGACGAGGGCGAACTGCGCAGGTTCGAGCGCATGCTCTCGGCGATCTGGAAAGCGATTCTGGCCGCAGGCGAGACCGGCGATTTCCGCGCCAAACGGGGTGCGTTGTGCAAGTGGTGCGATCACCAGGCGCTGTGTCCGGAGTTCGGTGGTACTCCCCCGCCGTATCCGGGGTGGCCCAGGCCGCTGCCGAACCGGTGGGAGCCGAGCTGTGACGGTTCCGAACGCCTTCTTCGTTCCCGCCGGTGTCGGCAGTGAGGGCCATGAGAGGGTCACCGCGACCGAGCACACCGTCAGCCTGTGGGCACCGACGATGCAGCACGGGGCCCCGCCGTCGGCGCTGTTGGTCCGTGCGCTCGAACGAGTGGACGCCAGGGAGGACACCCGCATCAGTCGCGTGGCCGTCGACATCCTCGGGCCGGTTCCGGTCGGGGACATCGAGATCCGAGCGTGGACGGAGCGTCCCGGCACCAATATCGAGCTCGTCGTGGCGGAACTCTGGGCGGACGGCACCTCGGGAACTGCGCGGGCGGTGGCCCGCGGCAGCGCATGGCGTATGCGCACCACGCCGACCGACGACGTTGCGCACTCGGGCGATCCGGTGATGCGACCGGTGAGCGACGGTGTCGACTACACGTTCGGCGGCACCTGGTCGTCGGGTTATCTCGACGCCGTCGAGTTCAAGATTCTCACCGGGCTCGGTGCCGATGGGCCGGGTGAGATCTGGGCCAGGCCAATACCTGCTCTCGTGCAGGGTGAATCGATGACATCCCTGGAAAGACTCTTCTCGATTGCGGACATCGCGAACGGAATCGGAGCGAAACTCCCGATCGACGAATGGACGTTCTTGAACACCGACCTGACCGTGCACGTGTTCCGAGTGCCGCAGGGCGAATGGATCGGGGTGTCGGCCGAGACCTCCACCGGGCCGGACGGTATCGCGATGTGTGCGGGCACACTCAGCGACGAACTGGGACCGGTCGGGCGCATCGCTCAGACGGTGCTGGTTCGGCGTCGCAGCTGACGAGTCAGGGCAGGAGTGGAGCCTGCGGAACGACCAGTCAGGGCAGGAGTGGAGCCTGCGGAACGACCAGTCAGGGCAGGAGTGGAGCCTGCGGAACGACCAGTCAGGGTGTAGTCGGTCGAGGTGTGTTGGCCTTGACGACGGTGCCCTGGGCGACTGCGACGACGCGTTCCTTCTCTCCGTCGATCGAGTGAACGGTGCAGTGGCAGACGGCCTGGCTGCGTGTGATTGACACGGCGTGTGCGCGGGCGATCAGGTACTCGCCCTTTGCGGGCCTCGCAAAATCGACGGTGCACTGCGATGTCACCGCGTCCCCGCCGAGTGCGACTCCACCGGCGAAGGTCACGGCGTTGTCGGCGAGGTAGCTGATGACGCCGCCGTGCACGAAACCGTGTTGCTGCTGCAACTCGGGCCTGTTTCGGAGCCGGACTTCGACGTGACCTCCGGCCGTCGAGATCAGTTCGGCACCGAGCAACCGAGTGAACGGCTGCGCGTCGAACACGGCCCGCGCCAGACGGGCGAGTCCCTGGTCGGAAGTATCGGATGTCATGCGCCCCCCCAGACGGCCGGAACGGACTCAGAACGCCCGGCAGGACCTGATGTCGGAGGCGAGGATCGCCTTGGCGCCCAACTCGGCGAGCTGATCCATGACGTTGTTGTGCACCTTGCGAGAAACCATGGCGCGCACGGCAACCCAATTGTCGTCGACCATCGGGGCGAGGGTCGGTGATTCGATTCCAGGGGTGATCTTCACGGCCTCGTCGAGGATCGACTTTGGGCAGTCGTAATCGAGCATCAGGTACTGCTGTGCGAAGACGACGCCCTGCACGCGGGCGATGAGTTGCTTGCGTGCGGAGTCGGTGCCCGGTGTGCCTGCTCGTTCGATCAACACACCCTCCGAATCGCAGAGGGATTCGCCGAAGGCCACGAGGTTGTTCTGACGCAGCGAGCGTCCCGACTCCACGACGTCGGCGATCGCGTCGGCGACCCCGAGCTGGATGGAGATCTCGACTGCACCGTCGAGGCGAATGACCGTTGCTTCGAGTCCTCTGGCGGCCAGATCCTTGCGCACCAGGTTGGGATAGGACGTGGCGATGCGCAGTCCGCCCAGGTCCTCGGGTGCCCACTGCTTGCCCGCGGGTGCGGCGTAGCGGAAGGTCGATCGACCGAATCCGAGTGCCAGCCGTTCCTCGACCGCGGCACCCGAATCGAGAGCCAGGTCGCGTCCGGTGATGCCCAGATCCAATTGACCGGATCCGACGTAGATCGCGATGTCCTTGGGACGCAGAAAGAAGAACTCGACGCCGTTCGCCGGGTCGAGAACCGTCAGGTCCTTGGAATCGCTTCGGCGTCGGTAGCCGGCTTCACTGAGAATTTCGGCGGCGGACTCGGAGAGAGCGCCCTTGTTGGGTACGGCTACGCGCAGCATGGAGTCTTCCTTGTTCGACGAGTTCGTGAGTGACATGCGGATCGAACTCACAGATGCTTGTAGACGTCCTCGAGTTCGAGGCCTCTGCCCACCATCATCACCTGTACCCAGTAGAGGAGCTGTGAGATCTCCTCGGCGAGCGCCTCGTCGCTCTCGTGCTCGGCAGCGATCCACACTTCACCGGCTTCTTCGAGAACCTTCTTGCCCTGGAAATGAACTCCCGCGTCCAACGCTGCGACGGTGCCCGAACCCTCGGGACGGGTCTTCGAGCGGTCGGTGAGCTCGGCGAACAGCGAATCGAAAGTCTTCACGGCTGGTTATTCTTTCACGTCGTCGCTCGGGTACACGAATACGGTCGAGATCAGGGTGTTCGGCCTGACCAAGCCCGCCGGACGTCGTCGGCAGTCAGGCCGAGCAGACCGTCACGGATGGTGTAGCCCGGAGCTTGTGCCACCGCGATCTCCGAGGGAACGACCAGTACCGGACAGCCCGCCGTGTGGGCAGAGAGCGATCCGGTGGGCGAATCCTCCACCGCAAGGCACGACGCGGCGTCGAGTCCGAGCAACGCAGCACCGCGTAGGTACGGAGCCGGGTGCGGTTTGCCTGCCTCGACCTCGTCGCCGGTGACCGTGATGTCGAAGTACTCGCGCCCCAGGGTGTCCAGAGCCCGCTCGACCAGACCCCGCTCGGTGTTGGTGACCAGCCCGGTGGACAGGCCCATCTCGCGCACGAGCGCAAGAGCGTCCTTGGCACCGGGCCGCCACGGAATCCCCTCGGCGAACAGGTCTCCGACGCGGGCCGTCAGCCATTCGCGCCCCTCGGACAGATGCTCGTCGGTGACCGCGACGGAGGCGTTGGCCAGCACCTTGCTCAGTGCGTCCCGCATGGAGTTGCCGAGGGTGCTCTCGCGCACCTCGGTACTGAGCTCCGTTCCCAGCGTGCGGGAGTACTCACCGATAGCGACGTCCCAGATCTTCTCCGAGTCGAGCAGTGTGCCGTCCATGTCCCACAGGACACCGTGCAGGTGGGTGCTAGACATTGAAGTACTTGGCCTCCGGGTGATGAAGTACGAACGCATCGGTCGACTGTTCGGGGTGTAGCTGCAGTTCCTCGGAGAGCTTCACGCCGATTCGCTCGGGCTCGAGGAGCGCGGCGAGCTTGATGCGGTCCTCGAGATCGGGGCATGCTCCGTAGCCGAACGAGTAACGCGCACCGCGGTATTCGAGCTTGAAGAAGCCCTCGGCCTCGGTGGGATCCTCCGAGGCAACGGACTTTCCGTCGGACAGCTTCAGCTCCTCGCGCACCCGGCGATGCCAGTACTCGGCCAAGGCCTCGGTGAGCTGGACGCCGATTCCGTGAACCTCGAGGTAGTCGCGGTACGAGTCGGCGGCGAACAGTTCGTTCGCGAAGTCGGCAATGGGCTGGCCCATCGTCACCAGGTTCATCGGCAGAACATCGACC
The DNA here is from genome assembly GCF_000813105.1 of Rhodococcus sp. BS-15. NCBI lineage: Bacteria > Bacillati > Actinomycetota > Actinomycetes > Mycobacteriales > Nocardiaceae > Rhodococcus > Rhodococcus sp. BS-15. The sequence goes on from NZ_BAOX01000050.1 coordinate 13,221, forward strand.
TTGCCCGATTCCCGTGCAGCCGAACGCGATCGAACGAAGTCTGCAACACAGAGGAATCGATCACGGTGCTGCCGCGGGAACGTGAATCGGAACCGTTCGGGCGCATCGGGTTCCGGTTCGGTGAGCACCACGACGTCGTCACCCTCGGACACCGCCGGGAAGTACCCGTACACCAACGCCGCGTGCGCGAGGATGCCGTCGGTGCTCAACCGATCCAGCCAATACCGCAGGCGCGGTTTGCCTTCCGATTCCACCAGATCCTCGTACGTGGCACCTTCACCCTTCCGGGCGCCGCGCAGACCCCACTGCCCCAGGAACAGAGCCCGCTCGTCGAGCAGCCCCGAGTACTCCGACAGTGACACGCCCTTGACGATGCGCGTGCCCCAGAAGGGTGGCACCGGGATGTCGATGTCGGCAGCGACATCGGATCGCTCGGGCACGACCACCGGTGCTTCGGCGGCCTTGCGCTTCTCGGCGATGCGCTTGGAGCGTTCGTGGCGTTCCTTGCGCTCGGCCGTCTTGGCCTTCGCGGCGAGCGCCTCGGGGCTGTCCGGAGCCGGTCCGCCGCCACGCTTGGTGGTCATGATGGTGTCCATCAACCGAAGGCCCTCGAATGCGTCACGCGCATAGTGCACGTCGCCCTCGTAGACGTCCTGCAGATCGTTCTCGACATACGACCGCGTCAGCGCCGCTCCGCCCAGCAGAACCGGGAATTGCTCGGCGACACCCCGCGAGTTGAGTTCGATCAGGTTGTCCTTCATGACCACCGTGGATTTCACCAACAGCCCGGACATGCCGATCACATCGGCGCGCTTGTCGATCGCAGCTTCGAGAATGGTCGAAATCGGTTGCTTGATACCGAGATTGACCACCTCGTAGCCGTTGTTGCTCAGGATGATGTCGACGAGGTTCTTGCCGATGTCGTGCACGTCGCCCTTGACGGTACCGAGCACGATGCGGCCCTTGCCGTCGTCGTCGGTCGCCTCCATGTGCGGCTCGAGGTACGCCACAGCAGCTTTCATCACCTCGGCGGAGGCGAGCACGAACGGCAGCTGCATCTGGCCGGAGCCGAACAGCTCGCCCACGGTCTTCATACCCGAGAGCAGAGTTTCGTTGATGATCTCGAGCGGCGGCTTCTCGGTCATCGCGGTGTCGAGATCGGCGTCGAGGCCGTTGCGTTCACCGTCGACGATGCGCCGTTCGAGTCGCTCGAACAGCGGCAATCGGCCGAGTTCTTCGGCGCGGGATTCACGAGCGGAGGCCGCGGAGACACCCTCGAAGAGCTGCATGAGCTTCTGCAGCGGGTCGTAGCCCTCGCTGCGGCGGTCGTACACCAGGTCGAGGGCAGTCTCGCGCTGCTCGTCGGGAATCTTGTTCATCGGCAGGATCTTCGACGCGTGCACGATGGCGGTGTCGAGACCGGCCTGTGTGCACTCGTGCAGGAACACCGAGTTCAGCACCTGGCGTGCAGCGGGATTGAGGCCGAACGAGATGTTCGACAGCCCGAGGGTGGTGTGCACCTTCGGGTATTTCTCCTTGAGCTGCCGGATCGCCTCGATGGTCTCGATGCCGTCGCGTCTCACCTCTTCCTGGCCGGTCGAGATCGGGAAGGTGAGGGTGTCGACGATGATGTCCTCGTGGCGCAGGCCCCAGTTCTCGGTGATGTCGGTGATCAACCGGTCTGCGACACGCACCTTCCACTCGGCCGTACGTGCCTGTCCCTCTTCGTCGATGGTCAGAGCAACGACAGCGGCGCCGTGCTCCTTGACCAGACGCATGATCTTCTGGAACCGCGAGTCGGGCCCGTCGCCGTCCTCGTAGTTGACCGAGTTGACCGCGCTGCGGCCACCGAGGTGTTCCAACCCTGCTTCGAGAACGGCGGGTTCGGTGGAGTCGAGCATGATCGGCAGGGTCGACGCGGTCGCCAGGCGGCTCGCCAATGCCGCCATGTCTGCGGCACCGTCGCGGCCGACGTAGTCGACGTTGAGATCGAGCATGTGCGCACCGTCGCGCGTCTGATCCTTGGCGATGTCGAGGCACTTCTCGTAGTCCTCGGCGAGCATCGCGTCGCGAAATGCCTTGGATCCGTTGGAGTTTGTGCGCTCACCGATCATCAGGATGCTGGCATCCTGCTCGAACGGAACGGCGGTGTAGAGCGAGGAGACGCCCGGCTCGGGAGCCGGCCGACGTTCGAGTTTCGTTGCCCCGTGGACCATGTCGGCAACCTGGCGGATGTGCTCGGGCGTGGTACCGCAGCAACCTCCGACCAGAGCCAGCCCGTACTCGTTGACGAAACCGCTCAGAGCCTCGGCCAGTTCGGGGGCGGTCAGTGGGTACTCGGCACCTTTCGCGCCGAGTGTCGGCAGGCCGGCGTTGGGCATGACCGACACGGGAAGGCGTGAATGCTTGGACAGATGGCGCAGGTGCTCGCTCATCTCGGCCGGGCCGGTCGCACAGTTGAGCCCGATCATGTCGATGCCGAGGGGTTCGAGTGCGGTCAGTGCGGCACCGATCTCGCTACCGACGAGCATCGCGCCCGTCGTCTCGACCGTGACGTGGGTGATGATCGGGATGCGCACACCGAGCTTGTCCATCGCATGCTGACTGCCGATGATCGCGGCCTTGACCTGCAGCAGATCCTGCAGGTCTCGACCAGGATGGCGTCGGCACCGCCGTCGATCATGCCGAGGGCGGCTTCGGTGTATGCGTCGCGCAGCCGGGCGAACGGGGCGTGTCCGAGAGTGGGGAGCTTGGTGCCCGGGCCCATCGAGCCCAGCACGTAGCGGCCCATTCCATCGCGGCCGGGGCCCATCTCGTCGGCGGTCTCGCGCGCGAGACGGGTGCCCTTCTCCGCAAGTTCACGGATGCGGTCCTCGATGTCGTAATCGGCGAGGTTGGGCAGATTGCAACCGAAGGTGTTGGTCTCGACGGCGTCCGCACCGGCCGCGAAGTACTCGCGGTGGATCTCCCGCAGGACATCCGGCCGGGTGTCGTTGAGGATTTCGTTGCAACCTTCGAGACCGAGAAAGTCGTCGAGAGTCAGCTCGGCGTCCTGGAGCATCGTGCCCATCGCGCCGTCGCCGATGACAACGCGACGTGAAATCGCATCGAGCAGACTGGGCTTGTGTTCAGCGGGCATCACTACAGAGTAGTGGGCACCGAAGTTACGACGGGTCGTAGGCTGTCGTGGTGAGTCCCCGAAACCTCGATGGCCAGTCCCCGATCGACGACGGTACCGAAAATACGGACATTTCAGGTTCCGGATCGGATGTGCCTCTCGATGCTGCATTGATCGAGGCCGTCCACGACGCTGTGGCCAACGCCACAGACCTCGACGGTCTGGATGATCTCGACGACGACATTCCCGAGTTGCGCTCCCCGATCCTGGTGGCTGCCTTCGAGGGCTGGAACGACGCAGGCGATGCGGCCAGCGGCGCGATCGAACATCTGGAGCTGATCTGGGACGCCAGCCCGCTGGCCGAATTGGACTCCGAGGACTACTACGACTACCAGGTCAACCGCCCGACGGTCCGCCAGGTGGACGGAGTCACTCGCGAGATCGAGTGGCCGTCGACGCGGCTGTCGGTGTGTTCGCCTCCCGGCAGCTCACGCGATGTGGTGTTGCTGCGCGGCATCGAGCCGAACATGCGCTGGCGCAGTTTCTGCGACGACCTGCTCGAATTCGTCGAACAGCTCGGCGTCGAAACCGTGGTCATCCTGGGAGCGCTGCTGGCCGACACTCCGCACACCAGGCCCGTTCCGGTGACCGGCACCGCCTACAGCACCGAGTCGGCCGAACAGTTCAACCTCGAACAGACCCGGTACGAGGGACCGACCGGGATCACCGGTGTTCTGCAGGACGAGTGCGTCAAGGCCGGGGTGCCCGCGGTCTCTTTCTGGGCAGCTGTTCCCCACTACGTCTCTCAGCCGCCCAACCCCAAGGCCACCGTGGCGCTGCTGCAGCGGGTCGAGGACGTGCTCGACATCGAGGTACCGCTCGGCGAACTGCCCACCCAGGCCGAGGAATGGGAAGAGGCGGTGACCGAGATGACGAAGGAAGACGAGGAGATCAGCGAATACGTCCGCAGCCTCGAGGAGCGCGGCGACGCCGAGGTGGACATGTCCGACGCAATCGCCAAGATCGACGGCGACGCCATCGCGGCCGAGTTCGAGAAGTACCTGAGGCGACGCGGTCCGGGCAACTTCGGGCTCTGACCGACCGCACACGAGGGACCGGCAGCCGGTGAGGTCTTTCTGATCCCGACGTAACGTCACCGCAGCGGTGACGTCACCCCGACCCCGCAACCTCGTGGGTATGGCCAGCACACCGCGATTTCTGCAAGGCATCTTCTCCTTCACCGGGCACGGTCTGGACAAGCCCGAGCTGATCGATCCCAGCCTGAGCTTCGTCGTCCCCGAGGGTGCGACGGCTCAGCCGCTGTATTTTCGCGGCGGAAACTCGAGCGACGAGCTGGTGGTCGTGACCTTGCTGCGCGACGGCAGCCCGATGCGCATGTTTCCGATGGGTGCCAAGAGCGGAGTGAACATTCCGCTGCGGGTGGTCGAGGACGTGGATCCGGACACGGTGCTCGAACTGGTGATTGCCGCCCCTGCCGGAACCAGCGGAGAGGTCGTCGTCGATTTCGGTCTGGTGCTGATCTGATGACCGCGGCCAAGCAGCGACTGCTTGTGGTCGGTAACGGGATGGCCGGTGCCAGGGCGGTCGAGGAGATCATCAAACGGGACGGCAGTTCGCTGTTCGAGATCACCATGATCGGCGACGAGCCGTACGGCAACTACAACCGAATCATGCTCTCGCACGTGTTGTCCGGCGAGGCCACCGTCGACGACGAGGATCTGATCCTCAATCCGATGAGCTGGTACAGCGAGAACGGCGTCACACTGCACGCCGGGGACCGCGCGGTCTCGCTCGACCGGTTCTCCAAGACCGTCGTCTGCGAAAGCGGTCGGTCCGTCGACTACGACGTGCTGATCATCGCCACCGGCAGCAACACGTTCTTCCCCAACATGGACGGTCTGCGCGAGTCCGACGGCAGGCTGGCGCGCGGCGTGTTCGGCTTCCGCACCATCGCCGACACCAATGGGATGCTGCAGATGGCGCAGTCCCGTGACGACGTCTCGGCCGTCGTCATCGGTGGCGGACTCCTCGGCCTCGAAGCCGCGTACGGCTTGCGCACGCAGGGCCTGGAAGTGAACGTGGTGCACTCCCCCGGCCACCTGATGAATCAGCAGCTCGACGAGCGCGGCGGACGCGTGCTGCGCAACAAGATCGAGTCCCTCGGCGTCGGCGTACACACCTCCAAGCGGACCACCTCGGTGGTGCGCTCCGAGGACGGCGTCGTCACCGGCGTTGGGTTCAACGACGGCACCTCGCTCGACGCGGACATGGTAGTGGTCACCGCGGGCATTCGTCCCAGTGTCGATTTCGCTCGTGCGGGCGGGCTGGTGATCGAACGCGGAATCGTCGTCGACGACCAATTGCGTTGCGAGGACGAGGGTTCCATCTATGCCGTCGGTGAATGCTGCCAGCATCGCGGCGAGGTCTACGGCCTCGTCGCGCCGCTGTGGGAGCAGGCCGTCGTGCTGGCCGACGTGCTCACCGGTGCCGACCCCACTGCGGCGTACCACGGTTCGCGGCTGACCACCAAGCTCAAGGTCGCCGGTGTTGACGTCGCCTCGATGGGGATCACCGCCCCCGAACGCGACGACGACGAATTCGTCCAGTTCTACGAACCGCGCAGTGGCACGTACAAGTCGGTGATCGTGCGCAATAACAAACTCGTTGGTGCCACCCTGCTGGGCGACATCTCCAAGGCCAACTTCCTGACTCAGGCTTTCGACGAGAAAGTGCCGTTGCCCGAGGAGCGCATCAGCATGCTCTTCGACATGGGAACTCCCTCTGCCGCAACAGGAGCCGCCGAGCTGGCCGACGACGTCCAGGTGTGCAACTGCAACGGCGTCACCAAAGGTGCCATCGTGGCCTGCGTGCATGCGGGTGCCAAGAACCTCGGCGACGTGACCGCGAAGACTCGGGCGGGCAAAGGGTGCGGATCGTGCAAGGGCCTGGTCAAGGACATCATCGCGTGCGCAGCGGGCGGTGCCGTCGAGGCCGATCCCACAGCGGACTGGTACGTCCCCTGCATCCCCATGACCAAGCCGGAACTGATCGACGCCATCCGCGCGCAGGATCTTCGGGCGGTGTCTGCGGTGTTCGCGGCGCTGGCGACCGGCGGAGCGGAGGATGCCGCCGCCAAGATGCCGTTGGCGTCGTTGCTGCGGACGGTGTGGGGCCCGGACTGGGTGGACGAGCGCGGCGCGCTGTTCATCAACGACCGCGTCCACGCCAACATCCAGCGGGACGGCACGTTCTCGGTGGTGCCGCAGATGAAGGGTGGCGTCACCACCCCCGATCAATTGCGCAAGATCGCCGACGTCGCAGACAAGTACCACGTACCCCTGGTCAAGGTCACCGGCGGACAACGTATCGACCTTCTCGGCATCAAGAAGGAGGACCTGCCGAAGGTGTGGGGCGATCTGGACATGCCCTCGGGCTTCGCCTACGGCAAGAGCATGCGCACGGTGAAGACCTGCGTGGGCAGCGATTTCTGTCGCTTCGGCCTCGGCGACTCGACGGCTCTGGGCATCGCCATGGAGGAGCGGTTCCAGGGCCTGGAGACTCCGGCGAAGTTGAAACTCGCGGTCGCGGGCTGCCCGCGCAACTGCTCGGAGGCACTGTGCAAGGACTTCGGCGTCGTCTCGGTGGGCGAAGGCAAATGGGAGATCTACGTCGGCGGCGCGGCAGGCGCACACATCCGCAAGGGCGATCTACTGGCCACCGTGACGGGGGCCGAGGAGGTTCTGACCGTGGCAGGCAGATTCATCCAGCATTACCGCGAGAACGCTCAGTGGCTCGAGCGAACGTACGCATGGGTTCCGCGCGTCGGCCTGGAGGAACTGCAGAGCGTGCTGATCGACGACCGCGATGGCATCGTCGCCGGATTGGACGAGCGCATGCAGGCATCGGTGGACGGATACATCGACCCCTGGCAGGATCGCGCGGCACCGAAGTCACCCGCCCAGTTCACCCCGTCGCTGCCCCTGCTTCCGCTCCCTCAGGTGCCGGTCCGATGAGCGTGCCGGTCGGGGCCGTGGAGGATCTGACACCCGGCGAGGGACGCGCCTACGTGGTGGACGGCAAGCAAGTTGCGGTGTTTCTGCTCAGCGACGGCTCGGTGCGGGCGATGGACGCCGTGTGCCCCCACAAGGGCGGGCCCCTGGCAGACGGTCAGATCGACGGATCCATCGTCGTCTGCCCGCTGCATCAGTACACGTTCTCGCTCGACGACGGCACCTGCCCCAGCGGCATCGACCCGGTGCGCACCTACCCCGCCGCCGTGGTGGACGGAAAAGTGACCGTGGAGATCTGACACCTTCGCGGTGGCTCAGCTGTGTCGATTGCCGATAATCACCAAGTGAGTCACAATGTGAAACATGGATGTGAAACGTTTGCCTGTGACGCTCGACAGCGATGACCAAGCCGAGGTGGCCGTGTTCTCCGACCCGAATCGCGCCGAGTCCGTCGTCCTCCGTGCGTGGGCGCAACAGAATCACATTGCGGTCCGCGACAATTCCGAGTCCGGAATCGTCCGTGCATTGCTACGCGCCGGTGCGGAGTCACTTCGAGAGAAGGCGCTCGAGGCGGGCTACGCAGAGCTCGCCAAAGATCAGGCCGACGGGCTCGACGAGCAACGCGCGCGGCGAAACCGCTACGTCGAGCAGGTCGACCGGGCCTACGGCGAATGACGGCCGCAGTTCGCGGGCAAATCTACTGGTGCGACCTGGGGCACGGTGAAAAGCCGTGGGTCGTGGTCTCCAACAACGTCCGCAACCGCAACCTGAACACTGTACTTGCGGCGCGGGTGACCACAACGCCGAAACATGGCATCCCGACAGCCGTCACTCTCGGGAGTTCGGAACCACTCGTCGGATCGATTCTCGCCGATGACCTCGTCCAGCTTTTCGACGACGAGATCGCCGCGAGCAGGCCTGCCGGTGCGCTCTCCCCTGCCACTGTGCTCGAACTGAACAAGGCGCTTGCGGTCGCCCTCGGGCTTCCCTGAACGACGAGACAGTACGAGCACGGTTGAACGACTGAGGCACCTACCTCCGGGTCGTTCCGCAGGCTCCACTCCTACCGCCAGGGTCATTCCGCAGGCTCCACTCCTACCCCCTACCCTGTTCCAGTGAGCGAATCAGGCGAGGACGCGCGGCAGGGAGTCGTGAACGCGTTCGTGGAGGAAGATCGTCTCGGTCTCTTCTCGTTCGCCGTTGCCGAGAAGCGATCCGAGTACCTGGCCGTTCTTCGGGCATTCGACACCGCACGAGCCAACTACGTCGTCCTGCTGCACTCCGGAGACGTGGCCGACCTCATCGCACGCAGCCCAGGTCGGCACGACGCCCTGACCACCCTCGACATCGCACCTCTGCTCGATCAGCTCCACGCCTGGGGCCTGCTCGAACGCAGCTACGACGCACCCGCGCCGCAACCCTCGCCGAATATCGCAACCGTCACTTCGTCTACCAGTTCGGCCAAGCCGGCTACAAGGCCTACCGTGCGGTCGAAGACGTGCTCGGGGCCCGCCTGGACGACGCCGCGCTGTCGCGGCTGGTGCTCCCCGAGCTGTTGGCGGATATGCACGAGCTGGCCGAGGCGAACCGTCAGGCCGACGGCGATCGCATCTACCGCAAGCTCAGCCGACTCGATTCGACGCTGTCGGAGATGGCGACCCGCGCCGCCCACTTCTATCTGGTGCTCGGTGACCTCGTGCGCACCACCGAGATCACGCCGGAGTCGTTTCTGGTCCACAAGGACGCCCTGCTGACACACATGCGTGAATTCAGCTCCGATCTGACCCGCTACGCACCGAAGCTCGCCGAGGCGATAGCACTCGTCGAGAGCACCGGGATCGAGGAACTCGTCGAGCGAGCCGCGATCAGCGACGAACGAGTCTTCCTCACCGTGGACGAACGCCGCGCCGACTGGACCGATCGATGGGCCGGCCTCTCGCACTGGTTCGTCTCGGCCGAGTCCGAACTCAGCGAGTCCGAGCGACTCCGTGAGGGCACGATGAGCGCGATCGCCGCCGTGCTGTCGCTGCTGCGCCGCGTCACCGAAACCCGCAAGGGCGGAGTGAGCCGGGAGAGCCAATTGCGCCACCTGGCCGGTTGGTTCGCCGCCGCACCCACCGAAGACAGCGCGCACGCCCTGTTCCATGCCGTGTTGGGCCTCGGCAGACCACGGCATCTGTCGATGGTGCATCCCGACGCCGACATCATCTCCACGTCCCGATCGTGGTGGGAGGCACCGCCGGTCGAGATCTCGCGAACCCTGGCCGAGACCGGACGCACCCCCACCCCCGGTGTTCCGGGACGGGTGCAGCGCAACGACGGTGGCATTCGACGCCTTCGGGAGCAGCAACTCGAATCGCAGCGATCACGCAGCGCCGCAGCGCAATCGCTCGCCTCGGCCGGAATCCACGACCGCATTCTCGACGAGCAGGAAACCGAGGTGCTGTTGAGCTTGCTGAATGCTGCGTTGACCGCGCGAGTGCGCGTGAGCGGGCGTACCTCCGACTCATCGGGATCCGACAGCGGCGTGCGCCTGACACTGAGCGACAGCGACCGTTCGACGATCGTGCAGACCAGCAGAGGCCGATTGCATCTGGATCGCCTCGCGCTCGAAGTCAGCGAGGTGGCACGCCGATGAGAGCTCGCGAGATCTCCACCCTCGCACTGGATTCCTACCAGCGGGCCGCCCGGGTCGCGCTGTCGAATCACCTGGTGACCACCACGTACCCCGATCGGATCGCGCTGCCACTGCTGCGTAGATGGGCGACCGAGTTGCGCGAGGACCTGCTCGAACTGTTCGGGTATCGCCTCGAGGTCACCGAGACGACCGCGCGTCTGTTCCCGGTGATCGACGCACTGGACGACAGCCAACCCGCGCGAACGTCCACCGACCGAATCTTCGACCGCCGCAGATACGCGTACCTGGCGTTGGCGCTCGCGGCACTCGGCCGGGCGGGGAACCAGATCACTCTGTCCGAACTCGCCGATCACGTTGCGGCCGAGGCGAGTCAGGTCGACGGTGTCGAGCTGACGACCGACCGCGCAAGTGACCGAGACGCGTTCGTCGACG